>NZ_JAXKBY010000030.1:0-5012 GCF_036552745.1 Faecalicoccus sp. | reverse complement strand
TTGTCTTTTCGTCATGCCTGTAAACGACAGATTCCGATCATACCAGTGATCATAAAGCCTGGACTTCATCAAAATCCAGGCTTTACTTTACTTTGTTTTTAAGTTAATACTTTTCTTGTAGCTTAACTTAATGACATTGGGGGATTTTCTGCTTCTTTACGGTAAAGGATGGAAAAATGGAAAAGAGCGATCGTATTTCGTTTAAGGGAATAGGTCAAGTTTTAAAGATGCCTGCGGTTTGGATCATTGGATTTGTGACGTTTTGTAATTATGTATTTACTTTATCTTTGTACTACTTTACACCTTATGCGACATCGATCTTAGGGGCAACGGTTACTTTTGGAGCAACTTTAGCCGCTTTAAAGCGCTGGTTTTCTTTATTTGGAAATGTAGGTGGCGGATTTTTCTCCGATAAATTTGGAACAGGGAATGCGCTTTTGATTTCATTTGTGATCATGATTTTGGGAACATTAGGCATTTTGATCTTGCCGACACAATCGGATTCGATTTTGATGTTCACGATTTTATTTGTTCTGATTTATATTTTCTACAATGTCAATTATGCGCAGACATGGGCTATGATGGATGAAGGTGGTATTCCTGAAAAATTCTCCGGAACGGCTGCGGGCATTATTTCCACAGTCGGTTATTTGCCGGAAATCTTTGTTTCTGTATTAGCCGGGATTATGATCGATCAAAATCCTGGCGTAGATGGATATCGACAATTTTTCGGATTTTTGATTGCGATGTTGGCTTTAGGTGCCATTTTTGTCCTGATATGGAAGGCTTATTTAAAGAAACACCCAAAAGAAACAAACAAATAGGAGTTTTATGGAAACAGTTTTTGAAAAAGTATATGTGGAAACACCGGTGGATACGGATGAGGATGGAAAATACGATCTTATTGCGGTGTATATCAAACGACCGCGTTTAGATGAAAAAGTGCCGGTCGTATTCGTGGCGAATCCTTATATGTTACATTGTAATGAAGATTGGTATGAACTTTATGATGTCAATAAAAATATCAAGGCGTATCCAACGCAAAATATTACGGAAAGTGATATTTTGTTTGTTCCCAGAAAACAACCAATGTATCCTAAAACGAAGTCGCAGGGGGAAGTAAAAACCAATCCGATTCCAGAACCGGATCCAAGTGAATACGAATGTATTTCGGATTTGTACGATCATTTGATTGAAAGAGGATATGCCGGTGTTTTTAGTGCCGGATTGGGAACAAGAGGATCGGATGGCTTGACGCGTACCGGTTCGCAGGAAGAAATTCTTGCGTTTAAATCGGTTATCAATTGGTTGAATGGAAGAGCCCGAGCTTTTGTCGATCGTACAAGACAAATGGAGATCAAAGCGCATTGGTGTACCGGTTCTGTTGCCATGTCGGCTCGTTCTTATTTAGGAACGATGTGTATCGGTGTTGCCACGACCGGTGTTGAAGGACTGAAAACAATTATTCCGGAAGCAGGTATCTCTAACTGGTATGAATATTATCGACATAATGGTTTAACATTACCGGCCATGGACTGGCAGGGAGATGACTTAGATATTTTGTCAAAATATTGTTTTTCAAGAGTTCTGGATTCTAAAGATTTTGAAACGATACGTCCTTTATTTGAAAAATCGCAAAAGGAGCTTCAAGAAGGAGAAGACCGGGAATCCGGAAACTATAATCGCTTCTGGGATGAAAGAAACTATCTCAAACATGCCGATCAAATCAAGGGTTCTGTTTTTGTGATACAAGGACTTAACGATTGGAACGTAAAACCGGATCAAGGCATCTTGTTGTTTGAAAAGCTGCAGGAATTAGGAAAAGATCGAATGATGTTGTTGCATCAGGGACAACATATATACACATTCACTTAGAAGGCAGTCCGACTTTGTCTTTGATTGATCGATGGCTGGATTATTATTTAAAAGGTATGGATACCGGCATACAAGATGAGGCAAAGATCTTTGTTGAGAGCAATGTAGATCAGACGGTTTGGATGAAGGAAGAGCATTGGCCGCCTAGGCAAATGGAAGTGTATCAAATCAAGGATTCAGGAGTTCAAACGATCATAGATGATCTATCCAAAACAGTGTATGATCGAAAAAAGAAAAATACCAAAGAATGGCTGGATGAACTGGTATTAACACAAAATGCTCATTCACTTTCCTTTGATCTGGAAACGTTTAAAAAGTCAGTTCGTTTTGCGGGCCGGGCAAAAGTACAGTTTCGTGCCCGTATCAATCAGCCAACCGCTATATTAAGTGCTATGTTGGTTGAAAAAGGAGAACAAAAAAGATTAACATGTCAGTTAGATGGCAATGAGAATCGTTCTTTTCGATTTAAGCTGGAACAAAAACCATCCGCTTATTCCGTGATTACGCGAGGATGGATGAATGCACAAAATCGAAACAACAATTATTCAAAAGAAGAGATTGATCCACAGAGTTGGTACACCTATTCCTTTGAGTTTGTATCCAATGATTATACGATTGCACCAGGACATACGTTATCTTTGATCTTGTATGGTATGGACGTGGATCAAACACAGCTTCCATGGGTATCGACAACAATCGAAGTCGATACATCTTCCATTGTAGTGGAATGCCCTATCAAGTAACTTAAAGAGATAGTGAAGAAGGAGAGATTCGAGAGTGAATCTCTCCATTTTGTTTGGAAAGATCGTGAAATGAGCTGGTTGATCGAAATCTATAGAAAAATTAGGATTCCCATTTTCTTTGCATGACAGTTGTTTTTTTATATTTTATTATAATGTTGAAAGGGGGCATGAATCATGACATACCTCAAATCAAATTTACATTATTTACGTTTAAAGAATGGTTTATCACAGAAAGACTGGCTTCAAAATTGTATATGGCCCATCAGACGATATCCAATCACGAACTGGGAAAATCCGAACCGGATTTAGATGGTATGCAAAAGGATGCGGATTTTTATCAGATTCCATTATCAGATTTGATCGATGTTGATCTTTCCAAAAAACAGAAAGGTTTCATAGATTTGGGAAATGTACTGCTTGATACACATCGGAAAACCTTTCAAATCTTATCAGGAACGAAAGGAATCTATGTGATAAAGGATATTTGTAAGTGTCAGATCATTTTTGAAGATGCCAAGTATCATGATGAAGAATATCCGTTTCCTGTAGATCGCAGAGTTTTGGTCACAAATTATAATTTCTGGTGGTTTAATCGAAAAGTATATATTGGTTTAGAAATTGAAATGAAAGATCATAGAAAATTATATGTATATGTTTCGAATGACGCAAAGGTTCAAAATTCGGATTCTTTTAAGAAATACAGAAAACAGGCTCAACAAATAAAAGAAAAATTGATGAAATCATGTTTTGAATAGACCAAAAGTTCTATCCTATGATTGTGGATAGAACTTTTTTAGTCTGTGTATAACACATGCTTTTTATATTGATCAAAAACATTATTATTCTTCACGGATTCATAATAGTATTGATATAATTAAAAGAATCATACACCATAAAAGTGATATTGATCTATTTTCAAAGTTGGAAAAGTGAATCGTTATATTTTGACATAAATAATGTCTGTATATAGTATAAATTAAAAGAAGGAGGAAAGGTTCTTGAATATTACTGATAAGTTACTTCGACCCATTACGGAAGTTAATTATTTACGTGCAGAAAATGTGGATCGCTATCGAACCATCATTCGTTATTGTTTTGAAAGATATGAAAAAATCAATTATTGGATTTATAAAGAAGAAGTCTATTCTATGATGAAGGAAACCGGTCTTTTTGAAGATTATACGATGGATCAGTGTATGAATGATTTAAGTGCATTAGTAGAATGGGGTAATCTAACGGCCATGCAGGATGCGTCAAAAGTCAGCACAATTGAAGAATTTAAAAACCGGAAATTTCGTTATCAGCTCAGTGAATATACAATTGAGATTGAACGTATGACCATACGACTTGAAAATTTGGATATTCAAAGTGCTTCTTTGGAACCGAGTCTACTTGAAAGAATTTCCAAACAAATCAAGAGTATATACACGATTCAAAGCACTTCGGATGAACAAGTAAGCTCGTGGTGGAATAGTCTGAATGAAGATTTTATTCGTTTGAATCGTAACTACCAGGATTATATTCGTGATTTATCCAGTGCAAAAGCAGAAGAGATGATGAAAACAACGCAGTTCTTGTTGTTTAAGGATAAGATAATTACGTATCTTCGATCTTTTGTCAAAGGATTACAGGAGCAAGGTATTGTATTAGAGGCGTTTATTCGAAGAATACCCGATGATGTTATTAAAAATGTATTAGAAAAAGCGGTAGCGTATGAAATGTCTATTCCTCGCTTAGATAACAAGTTGGATGAGAAAGAATTATTAGAAGTTTTTTATGGACGTTGGCAAAGTTTATATAATTGGTATGTAGGCCAGGATACGATTTCAGAAGTGGAAAGAATGTCGGATGTGACGAGTGAGATTATTCGGAAAATAACTCGCTATGCACAACAAATTAGTGAATATCAGCATTTCAATATCAATCGTACAGAAGAATATCGGCATATTGCCAAAATTTTTAGCTTGTGTAAAAACATGGAGGAGGCTCATAAAATGAGCGCTATGGTTTTTGGGGTTGATCAAACATTTCATATTCGTGAATTTAGTGGTCGCACAACGGAGCAGATTGATAGTGGGGTTTATGAAGAACCGAGTTCGTTTATCGCGTTGGAGCCTAGAATCCGTCAAGCGGGCACAAAGTCTAAACGCAAACCGGCACCAAATTATGAGTTTGAACAGATGGCAGCTCGTATGGCAATTCTTGATGAACAACAAAAACGTAGTTCCATACGCACTCAGTATATTGAACAAAAAGTCCAATGTCATTAAGTTAAGCAAAACATGATCTTATGAGTCTTGTCTAAAATAGGCGAGGCTCTTTTATTTGTGAAAAAAAATCTAAAAAAGCTTGACAAAGAAAAAGTCGGAATCTTTAAACATAATCCGAAGGAAT
>NZ_JAXKBY010000029.1:0-4787 GCF_036552745.1 Faecalicoccus sp. | reverse complement strand
TTTGTCATGCCTTATTAGTAAAAAACTATCTAGACTTGATTGCCTGGATAGTTATAGTTGTCTTAACTTAATGACATTGCTAAAGAGCTCTTCATTTTTTTTGTAAAAAAGAGATATATTAAATTATGTTAGGGTTTCAAAAATGGCGTTACTCTCTTGATAAAATCAGTATGTTTGATTCTATCAAAAAGCAAGGTAGGAATAGAAATAAATATAAAGAAAACCAAGAGAAAAATATACAAAATCCAACTAAAAATTGTCTGGATATGAAAAGATAGGATCAAACCTTTAAAATCAAAGCGGGGTGATTTTACCCCACTTTGATTGAAATAGAATTTGTGGAAACCCCAACAGAATTTAAAGCACCAAAAAAGAGTGATAATGCATAGATTACCACTCTACAATTTCATCATCATCAACTTTTTCTTTTTCTGCTTTCAAAATCTCATATTCTTTAAAAGAAGTTACAATACCAGAGTCGATCTTTTCATGGGAGCCTTCCAATATTTCTATATTGTTTTTGAATCCAGGACTTTGTGTCAATTTTTCTCCAATATTATTTTTTCGTAACATTGTTGGAGTTTTATTGATTTCTACAAAAATAGTTTCAGTTTCATAATACTTGGCTTTTGGATCAATACCTGTAGATGCATAAAGTTCATCTAAAATGGCCTTACAGAACAAACGAATCGTTGAGAAATCAGCATTACTTTTAAAAATCACAAAAGGAATTCTATCGTTTGTCACCTTCAATGGTTGTGAAGTGATGAATTTGTGAACCAAAGCATCATAGCATTCTTGTTGAATATAGTTCATATATTCTTTGTATTCAGAATTTTTCAATGCTTGTTCTTCATTCATGAGCAATTCAAAATAAATCGTTTTGTTTATGCTGCAATGTTTAAAAAATGTGCCTTTGGTACTCGTAGTATATAAGGCAGGATATTTTTTTGACATAGTTTCCTCCTAATCTGTTCCTATTTTACTACGTTTGAGCTCAGTAAGAAAGTATAGATTCATAAGGATTCCTGGGCTTTTATAATTGAACTCGGTAATAAAAAGTCAGCTACTTTAGTCCTGGAAGATGTGTTTTCTATGATAGTTCATATAGAGCTTTCTATTTTCACTCATATATTTAGAATTCAAATCTTTTAGATTGTAATGTTCCGGATGTTTTAAATGTTTAGAGATGATCAATGTACCATCGTCCTGGTAACTGATGTAGCCTTGGTCAAATAAGAAATCGTGGTTTCGACAAAGCAATAGTCCATTATTATGATCAGCGGCTTCAAAGATATGGGCGCAATCTCTAAATGGTTTGATATGACTGGCTATCAACATATGAGGCATATGAATACCACAAATTGGGCAAGTGCGATCAAATTCGTGCATTAAAGTGTCTTTGAAATAGACTTGCAGATCTTTTGAAATGTCTCGGTTGGTAGGAATTCCTTTTTTTGGCATAACGTTGTATAAAAAGTCTCTATTCTTTAAAGGCACGATTGTTCGGTCTTCATTTTTATAAGGAATGTATTTACTTTTATGGATGATGGAATCGGTATATAAGATTGATAATGTATCACTGACAATCTTTTCTGGGTCTTCTTTTTCCATTTGTTCGATATAATACAATATTTTTTTATCTTTGATCTCAAAACCATTGTTTCTCCAGAAGGATGCATCTGTATGAAACATTTGCCAATAGGACAAGATTTCGGTAATACTGTTAGGTTTAGAACGCGCAAAAATAACAGCACAAGGGAATAGGTCCACTTCTTCCTGCAGCCATTCTAAAGCTTTGTGTTGATATAATATATCAATAGCTTGTAAAATAGTCGTTCTTGCTAATTGTGTTTTTTCTTTGACTCTGTGAATCAATTCTTCTCTTGATTGACTTTCTAAACTAGATTCATTGATGGCTAATATAATCTGTTTTAAAGTATTCTTGTTCATATCCTCATTTTAGCATAAGAAAAGGCTGAAATGTATCAGCCTTATTCGTTTACTAATTGTTCCTGTTTTGTCGCGAATGTATATTCTTCGATTGTATATGCTACACGTGCTTTGATCAATGCTTCCGGTTTGTTTTCCAGCTTGCCTTCACGAACCAGTGTATATTGGATTGGCATATATTGTGACAACAATGGAAGTGATACCGGATGTTCTTTTAAGTTATTCAGCAATTTGTTTAAAGCATCTTGTACTTTTGGATTTGGCATATAGTAGCGAGAACGATCGGAGAAAGAATATTTTCTCTTAAAGGCAATTTCTTTTTCGGTGCCATGATAATATGGTGCCCATTTACCTGGATTTTCTAACATGACTTCATCTAAGACTTCTTTGAAGTGACTGGTTTCAAAATCGTAAACCTGCGCTAGTTCTTCTTCGATGCAGCAAAGGCTAAAGATGCCTTCACGAGCTGCATATGTAAGACCTGGTCCTACTTTTAAGATGCCTACACCATCTTCAATCAGTTCTTTTAATTTGTACTTTGTCTGATAGTCTGTGGAATGACCTTCAAATACCAAGTTATCGAATTCTTTGATGCTGGCCATAAGATCTTTGGCTCTTTCTCTGTCATATTCTTCGCAACCAGCATCTTTTTCCTCTACACCGGGTTGGACAACAGCTGCCATAACGTATTGCCATGCATTCTGAATACCCATATCTTCAAAGGCTTTTTCAAAGGTTTGTACGGTTGACTTGAAGTCCTCCGGCTTTGTCACCTGCATACCGGCATCTTCTTCTACAGCTCCGCCTGGAATCGGTACTTCACTTCCTACGATATACACCGGATGGATCGCATCAGGATTTTCCTGTAAAAGTTCCTGATAAGCTTCTTCACAAACTTTTGCCAGTGTTGCACCCCGACGAGCAATCGTCTCATCACTTAAACGTGTATTTGGATCATCATCGGCCACTTTCATGCTGGTATCGATATGAATCTTTGTGAATCCGGCACGAACATAATCATGAACCAGTGTTTTGGCATAATCCATGGCTTCGGCTTCTGGTTTGTTGCTGACAGTGAGTGGGCCTAAGTGATCGCCACCTAAGAAAATGCAATCTTTGTCCAGTCCTACTTTACCGGCGACATCCAGACAGTATTTATAGAAATCTTTAGGAGTCATTCCTGAATAACCGCCGTTTTGATCCACCTGGTTGGCCGTTGATTCAATCAATACACATGAATTTTGTTTTTTTGCGGTTTCAATAGCCGCTTCAATGACAAAGCTGTTACTGGAACAACAAGAATAAATTCCCACAGCTTCTCCTTGTTTTTGGCGTTTTATGATGTTTAATAATGGATTTTGTTTTGGCATAATGTAACCTCCTGTTCAAAATCATTATACTATTCTATTTGCACAAGTTCATCTTTTTCACAAAATATACAAATAAAAAAGACAAAAAGATAAAACTTGTTGAAAAAGATAAAACGTTTACGAAAAAAGATACGAGAAGAGGGGTAGGCTATGTTATAATTTGAGTAACATATGGAGGTATTATATGAAGGTAGTTGTTTGTAAAGATTATGATGAAATGTCGCAGAAGGCATTTGAAGTCATGAAAGAAGTTGTCACTAGCAAGCCAGGTGTTGTATTAGGGCTTGCCACAGGAAGTTCCCCTGTAGGATTGTACAAATGTATGATCAAAGATCATGAAGAAAATGGAACAAGCTATAAGGATGTCGTAACATATAACTTGGATGAATATGTTGGTATCGATAGAAGCAATCCACAGTCTTATTACACATTCATGAAAGAAAATTTGTTTGATCATATTGATATCGATCCAAATAATACACACGTTCCTTATGGATCTACAAAAGAAGACTGCGAAGGCTATGAAAAAGAACTGGAAAAGGTTTCCATCGATCTGCAGTTGTTAGGAATCGGTCGTAACGGTCATATTGGATTCAACGAACCAGGTACACCATTTGATGAAATGACACACATCGTAGATTTAACCCAAAGTACGATCGAAGCCAATGCTCGTTTCTTTGACAATGATATGAACAAAGTGCCAAAACAAGCTATCACTATGGGAATTGGTACGATCATGAAATCCAAGAAAGTATTGATGGTTGTTTCCGGACCGGAAAAAGCAGAAGCTGTTAAGGCAACTGTAGAAGGTCCTGTCACAACAGATATGCCGGCTTCAGTTCTACAAAATCATCCGGATGTTACTTTGGTTGTTGATGAAGCAGCTGCAAGCTTATTAAGTAAGTAAAGTGTTAAGAGCGGATTCGTTTGAATCTGCTTTTTTTTCATGCAGGGAGTAGAATCATTTGCTCTGTATGAAAGAATAGTTTAATATAAAGCTATGAAAAAATGGATTTATCGAATATTAATGATTATTTGTATTGGCGTATTTGCATTTAGTGCCTATCAACTTTGGACAATCTATAACACACAAGATACTGTAAAGAAAGAAACGGAAGAATTGGAAAAGTTGGTTGTTTCATCGGATGATGCCAATTTGTTAGAACCAGATTGGGATCAGCTGTTGGCGCAAAATCCGGATATTGTCGGTTGGATCTATATTCCGGGGTGTGAAATATCGTATCCGGTCGTACAGGGAAGTGATAACAGCTTTTATCTGGATCATACGATCAGTGGGGAATACAATCGTATGGGATCAATTTTTCTAGATGCACAGGCTTCAAGTGATTTTAGTCAGGACAATTCGATTGTCTATGGGCACTCTGTAGATATCGGTGGTATGTTTACTAATCTGGCTAATTTTGATGATCAAAGCTTTTTTAACGAGCATCCGGTATTTTATTT
>NZ_JAXKBY010000028.1:0-24572 GCF_036552745.1 Faecalicoccus sp. | reverse complement strand
GTATAGTATGTATTACTCCTTGCCTCAAAATATACAACTAACTAGAAGTGAATTCAATTTAAAATGAGTCAATAAAAAGTACTTCTAGAATTAATTTATTCAACTTCCAATTGATTACTTAATTTTTAAAAGTACTTTTACATTTTTAACAATTAGGGATGACAATAAAAAAAGGATGAAAGCATTTAGCTCTCATCCTCATTCAAAGAAGTGATTAGTTTTTTCTTCTTTTCTTTAATGCAGTTAAGATTCCCATACCAGCTAAAGCACTTGTAGCCAGTGATGCGAAGATACCTACATTGGTAGCTGTTGCTGTATCTTCACCGTCTGTCTTTTCAGAATCTTGATCAGAATCTGAATCTTCTGGTTTCTCAACTGGTTTTTCGGTTACTGTTAAAGTTCCTTCTACCAATGTAACATCATAGTTCTTTTCCATCTGTTCATTAGCATAAGTTACTTCAATCGTATTTGCACTGCTTCCTACTTCTGTTTGTGATCCCGTTGCCTTGAATGTGATATCTTCTTCAGATACAAGGCTTCCTTCTGTTACCGATACATTTCCATTTGTTAATGGAGTGCCATCATAAACTTTAGAATCATCGGCAGAAGTGATGGTTACAGCACGTGGTGTAATCTGATATGTGCGTGTTACAGTACCTGCATAATTTCCAGTACCAGTAATCGTAACAGTGATCTTACCAGTAACATTTACAAAGTCTTCTGTATCATAAGAAACTTCATAGTTTTCAGAATCTAATACAGTACCATCTGATAAAGTTACAGTTGGTGTCCATTTATGTTCTTGTCCATCATAAACTTTGTCTTCTGTTTTATTGACTGTAATACCTGCATAAACTGGTTGATCTGGATCTTCCGGTTCGGTTGGATCTTCTGGATCAATTGATTGTGGAACTACAGTTAATGTACC
Source organism: Faecalicoccus sp. (assembly GCF_036552745.1). Taxonomy (NCBI): domain Bacteria; kingdom Bacillati; phylum Bacillota; class Erysipelotrichia; order Erysipelotrichales; family Erysipelotrichaceae; genus Faecalicoccus; species Faecalicoccus sp. The sequence continues at coordinate 23,644 of NZ_JAXKBY010000028.1, read as the reverse complement.
TAAATCTTCAATAATCTTGTAGTTACCTTCTTTAGCTGAACCTGTCCATTCAATCTTATAAGTGTTCTTAGATGTACCGACTTCGGTTTGTGTACCCGTAATTACAAATCCATAAGTTTCACCATCAACGATACCTTCGACACGTCCATCTGCTGTTAAAGCAGTACCATCATAAACCTTGATTGCACTATCTGTAGTGACTGTAATTGGCTTACGTGTGATTCTGTATGTACGTGTTACCGTTCCACTATAGTTTCCAGTACCAGAGATTGTCACTTTAATTTTCTGAACATCATTAAAGTTTTCAGTACTATAAGTAACTGTATAATCTGTACCTTCAACTAATGGAGTACCATCTTCTAATGTAACTTCTGGAATCCACTTATGATCCTTACCATCATAAACCTTATTTTCAGGTTTGCTTACTTTTACATTTAAGTATGATGGATCACTAGGATCGATACTTTGAGCTGTTACAGTCAATGTACCAAACTTATAAGTCACAGTATAGTTCGTTTCTTTTACACTGCCCCAATCTACAGTTACTGTATTTGAAGCTGAACCAACATTGGTAATTGTTCCAGTAGTTGTTAATGTAACTTTTTCTCCATTTACTAAACCAGAGATTGAAGTATCTTTGGTATTTGTCAATGGAGTTCCATCATAAACCTTCTTAGCAGAACCACTCTTAACAGTAACACTAGCCGGTGTGATCAATACATAGCTTTCTACAACTGTACTTTGTTCTCCATTTGTTACACGAACATAAACTTTCTGTTCACCATCTGTTACATCAACAAATGATAAGTTATCAGTATAGTTCGTACCATCAATAGAATATTCTACCTGGTCACCATCAATAGTACCATTAACCGTTACATTATGACCTTTACCATCATAAGCACCCTCGTATGGTGTGACAGTGACAGTTGATAAATCACGTATCCACTGTGCATAGAGAATATCATCGTTCGCTGTCAACTTATAGGTCGATCCTTCATCATAGTTCGTTCCGTCAGCTGTCTTCCAACCTGCGAAATTGTAACCTTTTCTTGTGAATGTGTTCTCGGCTACTGTAACTTCCTGATCGACTTTGCCTTCGGTCGGTTCCATTGTTCCTTCTCCACCGTTGGCATCATACTTCAGTTGATCATCATTTGGTGTATAGTACAGTTTCAAGACAAGACTTCCATCACCAACGATCGTGCCACTAGCTACGGTCTTCATACCGTTCTGATCAAAATCAGCCTTATAGGTATAACCGTTAATCGTTTGCGGTGTTGCGCTCACTGATTGTTCCGTAGTTCCCGTCAGATTTTCGGTGTCGAACAATGTGGTACTTGTGCCTTCCGCATTGACTTTATAGTGTTCTACCTTATATGCTGTACCTTCGGCCGGTGTCCACTGTGCATACAGATTTAATATTTGTGCGCCTTCTTGTATTGACTGTATTTTGGACAAATCAATTGTATTTCCATTAATGACTTCTCCATTTTCTAGTAATGACCATCCTTTAAAGGTATATCCAGTTTTCTCAAGTTCAGCTTTTCCCTTTAAAGTAACAATCTGGTCTGCATAATATGTTTGATCATCTGTAGGAGCACTACCACCTGTATTTCCATTTCCATGATATACAACAGTTATTTTAGCTTGAACAATGCTTTCCAGTGCCATATAGCATACAAATTAATAGTTTCCCCATTTTTGACATTGTCTTTATAGGTCTCTCCAAATGCTCTAAAATGACTTGATTCTAAAACCTGATCATAAAGAGCCTTTTTATTGATTACTATATTTCCATTACCAAACCCAAATCCTTTTAATCCTTCTTCTGTAATCCAACCGACAAGAATATGTTTATTACTTTGATCATGTATAGCATCACTGCCTTTAACTACATAACCATCATTAATATTTACTATTTCAGGATTTTCTGTACCATCTCCAAAATTGTAAAGTTCGTTTCCATCATTGTACTGTACCTTATATTCTCCTACTTGAACATATTTTCCATAGTAGTCTTGATTTTGAGTTAGTGTTCCGTCAAAATTTGCAAGCATTGTACAGCCTTCATTCTTGTACCATCCATCGAATTTCCATTGTGTTCCATCAGCTAGTGTGACGTTTTCTTCAACATCAGGTTTTGTAATATCAGATTCTGATGTCCCAACATCATAATATCTGTTTGTTTCTTCATCTACAACAAATTCATTTTGTCCAGGTGCTTTAATATGGAAACCTACCTGCATTCTTTCTTCATCATGTAAGACAATTCTTGTATCTAAATGAAACGTAGGAATATGCTCTTCTACACTGTCGTTATATCCATTATTTCCTGGATTTGCTCCTCCAGCAGTAACCAATCTAATAATTTCAATGGAATATGTGTTAATTGTTGTTCCTTCTTGATCATATGTATAAGTTTTTCCCTTTACCTCAATATTTGGATAAGTTGCAGGCGGTGTATAAGTATACGTTCCTGATGGTATAATCGATGCGTTTGCATAACTATTAGGTGACAGTACTCTTGTGACCGTTCCTTTTCCCATTCCATTCCAAATTAAATCTGGTGCTTCGCCAGAATCAATGTCTTTCCCTGGAATTAAACTATAAACATAGACTGTATATGATTGATTGTTCCCTTCGACCACGCCGGTTACTCTAATTGTTTCAGAACCTTTTTTGCGCCATCTAAATAAATTACTTTTCCATTCATGTGTAACAGTAACAACGCCCTCTGTTTTACCAGTTACAGTTACACCATCTCTACTTTCGTTGGAAAGACTGACAACTTGGTTGTTAATAGGTGCTGATGCATCACTAATAGTCCATTTATGGTCATATGGACTTGGCATTTGATCTGTTCTTAGCCGAATAGATTCACCTACACGTATTTCTTTTGTACTGGTTGAAATAGTTCTTTCACTAATACCTTCATTTAAGCCAGCTACTACATATATCGAGAAACTTTCTGCATTAAATAAAGTCGTTTGTCCAACACTAGTATCTGAAACTTTTTCTACTTTGTTGGAATCATCAATATGGAATACGGCTTTTTCTTCCCCTGAAACGGATACACCTGTAATGGAAACTTGCACATCTTTTTCAGGTTGAATTTCATTTCCATCTTTATCTAGGATAGTAATATCATAAGCTTTGTATTCATTTAAAGTCTTATCCTCTTCATTAAGAGCATCTTCAATACTTTGTGCAATACTATCGTTTTCTACCGGTTCCGCAACAACTGTAGAATTTTCAGGAACAGATCCTTCTGGAGCCATGATTGTAATTGTTGCCCCATCGCTAGCTACTGCAGAAAGAACTTGTTCCGGCATTGAAACTTCTTCAGATTCAGTTTCTTCTTTTACTGTTTCTGTATCTTCCTTAGTTTGTTCTTCCTGTTGGCCATCTTCTTCTGAAGATTCTTCCTGTTCTTCAGAAGGCTGTTGACTGTCTATTTCTGTCTGATTGTTTTCCGGTTGTTGTGCTGGTTCCGGATTCTTTGTATAAACTAGTTGTAATTTAGTTATATTTTGAGACAGAGTAATATCAACGTATCCTTGTTCAATTGTTGTTAAAGGATATTCTTTCTGTGCATCATTGGCATCTACGATTTTTGAAAGTGTATATCCTTCGATTTCTGTATTGATTTGATGATCATTAAATACCAATTGATAAGGATCATTCACATCCAACCCTGTTAATGCAATTTCTTTATCCGGATATTGATTCACATCAATGTTTGTCTTGTCCTCATTTACAAATTGCACTACTAAAGTACTTGCTGCCACATTATCAGGAACCGTTCCTTCGTTATTTCCTGTTTCTGGTGCTGGCTCTGTACTTTCTTGTGTACCTGTTGAATCATCACTGGATTCTTCCGGCACTTCCCCAGTCGTTTCTGGTGTGGTTGTTCCACTTTCTTCCTGGGTTTGTTCTGGAGTCTGTGAGTATTCATTGGCAAACGTAATATAGTTATTGCCTATGCCTAACTGTATAAACATTGCCATCGACAAAATCAATGCAGCTCCTCGCCTTACATGCTTTAGCATAAAACCATCCTTTCTATATATGAAATCGAGATTACTCCCCCTCGATTATGGGATTATTAAACAAAAATAAGTTGTATTTCAGTTATATTTTTGCCTAATAGTAAAAAACCTTCATATTTTATGAGTAAAATATAACGAATTACACTTATATTTATAGGGTCTTTTTTAACGTGGCACAAGCTATGGCAACGAATGTGCCATTGTTTACACATATTTTAACATAATCTAGGGGGAATGTAATTCTTTTTCACTTTTAATGCTTTAAACAAATAAAAAGAGCGCATATCATACGATATATACGCTCTCCTTGCACTCTCTTGACTTACTTTTTTAGAAAAGATTAGAAAAGACCTGTAATCTTTCCATTTTCATCAATATCCATATCTAATGCACTTGGATGTTTTGGGAGTCCTGGCATGGTCAATACTTTACCGGTCAAAGCAACGATAAAGCCGGCACCTAAGCTTGGTCTGAGTTCTCGAACCGTAATTTTAAATCCGGCTGGTCTTCCCATAACGGATCCATCATCACTTAAAGACATCTGTGTTTTAGCCATACAGATTGGTAATTTATCCCATCCATTTTTATTGAATAGTTCGATCTGTGCTTTTGCTTCCTCGGTAAATTCTACCCCATCAGCTCCATACACTTTCTGGGCAATCGTTGTGATCTTTTCTTCGATAGATTTGTTGACATCGTACAGTGGTGCATAAGTATTTTCTTTTTCACAAAGTTCAATGACTTTGTTGGCTAAATCAATTGCACCTTTTCCCCCATCAGCCCAAACAGTTGACAAAGACATCGGATGTCCATTTTCTTTACACCAGTTTTCCAATGCCTCAATTTCTTTGTCGGTATCCGAAACAAATTGGTTGATCGCAACCACATAAGGTAAACCAAACTGCTGGATGGTATCGATATGCTTGGCCAAATTTTGGCAACCATCCAATAACGCCTGTACATTTTCTTCTTTTAAATCTTCATAGGCAACACCGCCATGCTGCTTAAGGGCACGTACCGTAGCTACAATGACTACAGCATTTGGATGTAAATCAGCTAATCGACACTTGATATCCAAGAATTTTTCAGCACCCAGATCGGCTCCGAAACCTGCTTCGGTTACAGTATAATCGGCCAGTCGTAAACAAGCTTTCGTGGCGATCACGGAGTTACATCCATGCGCAATATTGGCAAATGGACCACCATGGATCAATACCGGATTGTGTTCTAAAGTCTGTACGATATTGGGAAGAATCGCATCTTTCATAACCATGGCCATGGCGCCTTCACATTTTAAATCTTTGATATATACCGGTTTATCTTCATACGTATAGGCAACCAACATCTCACCAAAGCATTTCTTTAGATCCATTAAATCACTGGCCAAGCACAAAGCCGCCATAACTTCACTGGCAACTGTAATGTTGAAACCATCTTTACGCTCTACTCCATTGGCTTTGGATCCCTGACCAATCGTGATATCACGAAGGGTACGATCATTCATGTCCAGACAACGTTTAAAGGTGATCTTTTCCGGATCGATGTTCAATTCATTTCCCTGATGGATATGATTATCGATCATGGCACAAACTAAGTTATTGGCTGTCGTAATCGCATGCATATCCCCGGTAAAATGAAGGTTGATATCTTCCATTGGAACGACTTGGGCATAACCACCGCCGGCAGCACCACCTTTTAGACCGAACACAGGCCCAAGACTTGGCTCACGTAAAGCCATCATCGACTTCTTACCAATCTGATTTAAGGCATCCCCTAAACCAACGGTTGTCGTACTTTTTCCTTCTCCGGCTTTTGTCGGGTTAATCGCTGTCACCAACACCAATTTACCCATTTCTTTTTTTTCTAGTTCTTTAATAAAATCAAAGGATAATTTTGCCTTATATTTACCATAATGTTCCAGACAATCGGATGGAATACCAATTTTAGCTGCGACTTTTTCAATCGGTTCCAAGACACATTCCTGTGCAATCTCTAAATCTGACTTACTCATGTTCCATATCCTTCTTTCCTATATCATGACGATAAAACAAATCACTGCATTGAATCTTTTCTACTTCTTTATATGTATGTTCATAAGCTTTTTCCAGTGTATCTTCCAAGGTGGTAATCATCAATACACGTCCACCATCTGTTACCAGGTGACCATCCACTTCTTTGGTTCCCATATGATAAACCAGGGCATCTACCGCATCCAGATTTTCAATGATGGCACCCTTTGTCGAGCTTGCCGGATAGTTGGTACTGGCCAAAACCACGCCATGGCTGACTTTATCGGTCCACTTTAATTCTACTTTTTTTCCATCCATGACATCCAGGATCGCCTGTACAAAATCACTTTCCAGTCTAGGTAGAATAACTTCAGCTTCCGGATCTCCAAAGCGGGCATTGAATTCGATGACTTTAACACCGGCATCCGTCAACATCAAGCCACCATACAAGAAGCCGGTAAACGGAACACCTTCCTGAATCATGGCCTTAGCCATTGGTACCATAACGATATTCATCGTATGTTCAATGATTTCCGGTGTGATTTTTTTAACCGGACTATACGATCCCATACCACCGGTATTGGGTCCTGTATCACCATCTCCCACACACTTATGATCCTGGGCAATCTGTAATGGCACGACTACATCATTATGCGCCAAGCAGATCAAAGAGAATTCAAAGCCGACTAAGCATTCTTCCACAACCACTTTATTGCCCGGAATTTCAAACGCAATCTTTAAAGCTTCCAATGCCTGATCTAACGTATAGGCAACCGTTACACCTTTTCCAGCCTTTAATCCATCTTCCTTAATAACAATAGGCGCTCCCTTTTCTTTTACATAGGCAACTGCCTTCTCATAATCATCGAAGGTTTCATAAGCCGCCGTAGGAATGTTGTATTTAGCCATGATCTTTTTCGCAAAGTCCTTGCTGGATTCTACCTGTGTAGCGGCTTTTGTCGGGCCAAAGATCTTCAACCCTTCTTTTTGAAACGCATCCACAACGCCCAAAGACAAAGTTGCCTCCGGTCCAACGATTGTTAAATCAATCTCTTTTTCTTTGGCGAATGCCACCAATCCATCTACATCACTATCCGAAACATTCACACATGTACCAATTTTTGCCATGCCCGGATTTCCCGGTGCCATATACAATTGTGTACAAAGTTTGCTTTTAGAACACGCCAAAGCCAAAGCATGTTCTCTTCCACCTTTTCCAATCACTAGAATTTTCATGAACCTGTTCTCCTTTTCATCCTTTACATTCTAACATGAATCATTGTGCTCTAACTATCTTTTCTTTTGATGTCTTTAGCATATAAAGGACTATGAAACTTAAAATTCAAACTTTTTTGAAGAAAATTTAAAAAAAAGGATGTGCATTCCACACCCCACACTTATCTATCGATCCAGCAAATCACTGATCGATGCATCAATATCGAAATCCGTTCCTTGATCTGTTCCTTTTTTCAAAGCCATATAAATCAACATCATGGCTGCTCCGATGATACAAACATCAACCAGGGAAAGTGATGAAATACCCGCCAAAATAAATCCCAGGGCAAAGAAAACCCATGTTTCTTTTGAAGCCAATACGTTGATGACAATCGCAAAGCCTAAAGCTGGAATCAATCCTTTGGCAACACTCAAACCTCTTAATACAACAACCGGGCAGGCATCAATCAAAGAAATGATCCAATCATTTGGAAGCAACACCAGCAACAAAGCCGGAAGCATTACACGCATTCCCTGCATACCTATACCTAATAGCTGTTGTCTTTCCATTGCTTTAAAATCTGCCTGCAATGCCGCTTGATCCATCTTTTGTACCAGTTGGATTGCTTTTGTCCTGCAAAACTTTGTCAAAAATAAACCAATCACCGATAAAGGAATGGCAATCGCAATTGATACAGAAATCACAAAATCTACAGGAAGATTTCCCTGTAATCCATGAACCATCAAAATCGAGGAGGCAATAGAAGCTAACGCTACATCCGGTGCAACCGCCGCACCAACATTAGCCCATCCTAAAGCCATCATTTGCAAATAGCCCCCTAACAAAACGCCTTCTGTTAAATATCCGGATATCAAACCAACTAAGGTACATGCTACTAACGGTTGATGAAACTGAAACTCATCTAAAATCCCTTCTACACCGGCCAAAAAGGCAACAACTAATATAAGCAGGCAAGTTACTAAAGACATGAAAAGCACTCCCATCTTCTAATTAAGTTAACTATACAACAATTCTTCCATTTTTAAAATTTTTCCTGGAAAAGAATAAAATTTTATAAAAAACTGCAAAATCGCAGATTTTTATATATATTTTTCTGCTTTCTTGCAGTTTTTTATAGGTTTTTATATAATGTATGTGGTGATACCATGAAAAGAAAGATTGAACAAGATCTCATTCAGTGGAAAAATAAAACAAATAAAAAACCTTTGATTATAAAAGGGGCAAGGCAAGTTGGCAAAACTTATTCTATTCGTGAATTTGCACGAATAGAATATGCTCATTTGATTGAAATTAACTTTGAAAAAGATCTTCCGTTTAGAGAAATTTTTCAAAAAACACACAACCCTAAAGATTTAATTCCTTTTTTTGAGCTTTCTTTTCCTTCCACTCCTCTTGACCATACAACATTATTTTTTATGGATGAGGTGCAAGCTTGCCCGGATGCATTAACAACGCTTAAATTTATGGCTGAAGATTTTCCATGTGATATTATTTGTTCTGGAAGTCTATTAGGTGTGGCTATTGCCAGAACCACTTCATTTCCTGTAGGGTATGTTGAAAGTATCCAAATGTTTCCTTTATCTTTTCAGGAATTTTTAGACGCATTGCAGATTTCTTCATCTCTTTTAGATTCCGTCAAAAAAGCAATCACAAATCAGACTCCATTGCCGGAAATTCTACATGAGAAAATGAATGAATTATTCAATACTTATATGCTGGTTGGCGGAATGCCTGCCGTTGTAAAAGAATATATAGAAACAAAATCCTTTGCGAATACATTAAACATGCAGCGAAGAATCGTAAATGATTATCTCAACGATATGATCAAATATGCTTCTGCTAATGAAGCTTTGCGGATTCGCGAATGTTTTTCATCCATTCCTTTACAATTGGCTAAAGAAAATCAAAAATTTCAATATAGTCTCATTCATAAAGGGTATAATGCTCGTCATTATGATGCGAGTTTAATCTGGTTGGAAGATAGTGGTTTAATATTAAAAGTACATCGTTTGTCAAACATACAGCATCCTTTAAAAATTCAACAAGAATTGGCCGTCTTTAAAGTTTTTATGTCCGATAGTGGATTGCTGTTGTCACAATTGGATGATGAAACGATTCGAAAAATTTTATTAGGTAATTTAGGAATCTATAAAGGTGCGATCTATGAAAATATCATTGCGCAGACTTTTGCATTACAAAATAAAACAGCTTATTATTATGAACCCAATCAACATTCAGAAATTGATTTCATCATCGAATATGAAGGTCATATTACCCCCATTGAAATCAAGGCAGGCAAACATACAACCTCTGTCTCCTTTAAAAATTTTGTGAAGAAGTATCATCCTGAGATTGCGTTTCGTCTTTCCCAAAAGAATATAGGAAAAGATGACGATCTAAATACATATTTCTATCCTCTATATGCCTTAGAATTTATTCTGGATCAAGAAAAAAAAATATTTGAGCTACCAAATACAGACTCTGTGTAATCTTTATAGAGTCTGTTTATCTTTTCACCCTATACTTATTCTTTGTCGTATAAGAAATTGCCGTCAACAAACCTAAATCCGTAAATTTTAATACAAAGCTTCGAATCGTGGCATAGGCTGCATCTCCATATGCCTTTTCCAATTCTTTCGTTGAGAATTCTTCCGTACCAAAATAAGATAAGACAAATTTCCATAACTTATCTTCTTTATTTGTGATCTTTTTATGATCTAATGCTGATCGATATACAGAAAAAGTAGCCTCCTGTAATGGTTGTTCGATCTTGTTATAAACATTATTTATAAAATACAACAAAAATGGTGTTACATCTATTTTATGCGTATAGCGATAATTGTCTGCAATGGTTTGATAGGCATCATAATATTGTTTTCTTGTCTTTTCAATAAAACTGGAAAAAGGAATAAACAATACTGATTGATACCCTCTTTGTACCAAAAACCAAAGATGTACTAATCGGGCCATTCTACCATTTCCATCAAACCATGGATGAACATAAGCGATATAAAAATGAATAATACAAGCTTTAATAAGATCTTGTATGTCATCTTTTTGATTTATATATCCAACCAAAGACTTCATATACGAAGAAACTTGCTTGTAGCTAATTCCGATATGTTCTACTTTTGTTCCTACTACATAAACCGAATCATGACGATATAAATTGCCTTCCTTTAACTGATTTTCTTCATCGAGATATTTACCAATTGCCATCTTATACAACTTATATATATTCTCTTCCGTGATCTTATTGTCTCGATCTGCAATAAATTCCATTCCTTTTTTTAGACCTTCAATTCTTCTTTCTTCTTCATTCTTAGATGCCTGTCCTGATAAAATAGATCGCACGCTATCTCTGGAAAAATCAATATTTTCTATGGCGGAAGTCGCAATAATTTCTGTTTCCAAAGACTTTTTACTATATAAATCACTTTGATTTTGAAACAATGTTCTAAGTGTAGATGTTTGAATTTTTAAAGGCTCTTCCAAAAACACCATAAAATTTCCCTGTGCGTCTTCTAAAGGAAGTTTCTTATAAAACATAGAAAGCGTATCTAAATATTCCTGAAATGTATCTGAATATTTATTACTCATCTTTCTATAATCCATAATTTTTTTATCGTGAAGAATCTCTAAGAATTTGGTAATTTCCATATAACCTCCGATACTAATTGATATCAATTAGTATCATTTTATCATTGCGTTTTTATTTCAGTCAAGTTTTATACCATAAAAAAAGCCACTCTTTTTAAAAGAGCAGCTCTTCCAATTAAAACAATAAATCTATTAATAATTTTTCGCAATTCTACGGAATACAGACTGAGGATATCCACATACCGGACAAGCTTTAGGAGCATTAGCACCTGTATATTGGAAACCACAAATTCCACAAATCCAAGTGTCGCTTTCTTCTCCAGAGAACACTTTTCCTTCTTCTACATTGGACAATAATTTCAAGTAACGTTCTTCATGTTGTTTTTCAATTTCAGCTACTTTGTCCATCTGGAAAGCAATCTTTGTGAATCCTTCTTCACGAGCTGTATCCGCGAATTCTTTATACATTGTTGTCCATTCATAGTTTTCACCAGCAGCGGCTGCTTTTAAGTTATCATCTGTGCTGCCAATTCCACCTAAAGCTTCAAACCATAAACGAGCATGTTCCTGTTCGTTACGAGCTGTTTCTTCAAAAATTTCCGCAATCTGGTTCATACCTTCTTTACGAGCTACATTGGCGAAATACGTGTATTTGTTACGAGCCTGGCTTTCTCCGGCAAATGCAGTCTGTAAATTTTGTTCTGTTTTAGATCCTTTTAATTCCATTTTCCTATACCTTACCTTTCTTTTGAAGACAATCTGTACATGTTCCATACAACACAAGAGAGTGCGATTCAATGGGAATATGCAACTGATTTTCCGCTTTGCGCTCAATGGAACGATCATAAGGCATATCCACATCAAAGACTTTTTGACAAGTTGTGCAAATCAGATGATCATGTGGCCGACATGTCTTATCAAAAACCTGTTTCCCACTCTCCAACATTAAGCTGGCAATCCGATTTTCATCTTGTAAGATCTTCAGATTTCTATACACAGTCGCAACTGAAACCTCACAATTTTCTTCTTTTAGACCTTCATAGATTTCTTCTACGCTCATATGACGATCTGGATGTGACTGAATATAATCATAGATCCACTCTCTTTGCCTCGAAACCTTGTACATTTTATCCCCTTTTCTAAGAACTGTTCTTAGTTTAAACCTTTATTTATAGAAAAACAAGAAGAAATGGTGAGATAAAGCTAACACATTAGCCAATAGTTTACCTGTTTGATTTTCCTATCTTTTTATTCAGTCTAATTGTTCTAAAAACAATTAAAAATGTTTGATTACAAAAACAAAATAGCCTACAATGTTTTTGTAATCAAACATTGAGGTGCAATATGGCAAAAAAAACAGTAAAAATCATGCGAAGTACAGAAAATATTCTTAAACAAATGGGAGAACAGATCAAACTAGCCCGTTTAAGAAGAGGAATTTCGGCAACTCTTGCGGCCGAACGAGCTGGTATTAGTCGCTCTACATTATGGAACGTTGAAAAAGGAAACTCTTCTGTATCTATGGGAGTTTATGCTGCCGTTCTTCATGCGATCAATGGCATGGATAAAGATTTATTATTAATCGCAAAAGATGATGAATTAGGAAGAAAGCTGCAAGATATAGAGTTACTAAAAAAGAGATAGGAGGAATCTTATGGCAAACGAAGAACAAAAAATTTATGTTTATGAAAATTGGAGTCATGATGAACCTCTATTAATGGGGATATTATTTGTATCTAAAAGTAGAGGATCTGAAAACTATTCGTTTGAGTATGATGATACCTGGTTAAAATCTACTTCTATAACTCAATTCATCCTAGATCCTAATCTTGAATTTTATCAAGGCAGACAATATCCAATACATCAAGAATTATTTGGTATCTTTTCAGACTCATGCCCAGATCGTTGGGGACAAACTTTGATGAAAAGAAGAGAACTGATTATCGCTCAAAAAGAAGGTAGAAAACCTAAAACGTTAACTACAAGCGATTTCCTGTTAGGAGTTTATGACGAAACAAGAATGGGTGCCTTACGATTTAAAACAGAAAAGAATGGACCATTTCTATCTGACAACGAAGATGAAGCAGTCCCTCCCTGGGCTACGTTAAGAGATTTAGAAGAAGCTTCCCGTGGTTTTGAAACTAACAGAGAAGACAATATCGAAAAATGGATCAAACAGCTAATCAAGCCCGGATCTTCACTAGGGGGAGCCAGACCAAAAGCCACCATCCAAGATACAAAAGGCGAATTGTGGATAGCAAAATTTCCATCTAAATACGATGAAACCGATATAGGCGCTTGGGAAAAGCTGACAATGGAATTGGCAAAATTATGTGGACTTAAAGTCCCGCAAACATCGGTTCAAAAGTTTTCAAAATATGGCAGTACTTTTCTGACAAAAAGATTTGATAGAATTGGGAAGAAACGCATCCATTTCTCATCCGCTATGACATTGTTGGGAAAAATAGACGGTGCTTCTGCTCAATATGGTTCAAGTTATTTAGATATCGTTGATTTTATAAAAGCCTATGGCGCTACTCCAAATCAAGATATTCATGAACTTTGGAAAAGGATCATTTTTAATATGGCTGTTTCAAACACAGATGATCATTTAAGAAATCATGGATTTTTATTGAGTAAAAAAGGATGGATTTTATCTCCGCTTTATGATGTAAACCCTATTCCTTATGGTGATACTTTATCTCTCAATGTCACAGATGATGACAATCGAATTAGTCTACCAACATTAATCAACTTTTCTGAATTAATTGGAATGGATTCGTTAAAAGCAAAACAAGATATTAAGTTCATTCTGCAAACCGTACATAACAATTGGGAAAGTCTTGCGAAAACCCAAAAAATCCCAAGAGAATCTATCAATCAAATTCGTTCTGCTTTTTATTTTTCTAATCAATATAACAGCTTATAAAAAGTAAAGACTATTATTCTATTGCATTTTCATACAATTGTACATATAATGAAAATAAATAAAGGCTACCCTCTTAAATTAGTTAAAAAACACTTCATCATGGTAATGATCTAATAAATGATCATACATATTGCTTATTGATTGCTTTAAGCGAGGTGGTTATCATGCATACCCTGCAAATTAAAGAGAATCATGTTTACATTCACGGTAAAGAATATCCTATATCTTCTGTATCTAACTGTAAGATCGTAAATATTGATAAAAAGTTTATTGATTCTCCTACTGCTTATCAACATACGATTGCCGATACAGCTATTCCCACCGGATGGTTAAGCCCACCATCTTTCTATATCTGTATCTATATGGAAATCGGAGAGGATAAGCTTGTTGCCCCCGTATCTTATCGCCTGGTACGCTTTCAAACCAAAGAGTACGAGGAAGATAAGGAGCTTGCTAAAAAATCGCTGGAAAAATTGAGGTAAAGATCATGAAAAAAGAATTTCAATCTGTTGTATTTGATGATGAGAATAAGAAATTATCCATTCTTATCGGATCTTCTGAAGAGGTAGCTTATACGGATATCGAAAAAGTATCTGTGGCAAATGAAGATGCCAAATTCAAAGGGAAATCAACACCTTTTGCGCATCAAGTATTAGGTGGTGTTACCTTTATGAGCATTGCGGCAGAACCAAGTCTTTATGTAGGAATCAAGCTTACCTTAAAGGATCATTCTGTACGCGCCATTTATGTTTCGGATATCAAAACACAATTCAATACTTCGATTTATCAAAAAGATAGAGAAGAAGCAGAAGAGATTCAGAAATTGATTCAGGAAAGAATTCAATAAGCCATTACCGGGTGTGGACATTGTCTCAGCCCTGTAATATAAAAACCAGGCGGCGTACCTGGTTTTTCTTTAGACTTTAATAAACTGATCAACATCCAGTACAAAGATAACAGCTCCACCTACTTGAACCTCCAGAGGGAAAGTCGCAAAATGACTCATATCATAACCGGCTGTATTGGGAACAAGCTCTGTTCGTTTACTGGAGTATTTTTCAATGATGGAAATTGCCTTTTCTACTTTTTCTTCTTCACAGCCACAAATCAATGTAGTATTTCCGGCGCGAAGAAAACCACCAGTCGTTGCTAATTTGGTCACTTGAAAACCATCTTTATTCAAGGCTGAACTTACCATAGGGCTGTCATCATTCGACATAATCGCAAGAATCAATTTCATTTTGATCACTTCACTTTCTTTTTATCATTATACTCCTTCTAACACATCCACATCAATTTATTGGTGATACTTCCTTGCCTCAAACGTCAATTGCGGTATAATAAGTATTCAATAAAGGGGGTCATGTTATGAAAACAGCACTCGTTTTAGAAGGCGGAGGAATGCGTGGAGCCTATACGTGTGGAACCATTGACTTTCTTCTCGACAACAACATTCATTTTGACGGTGTGATCGGTGTCAGTGCCGGTGCCTGCCATGCGACAAGCTATATCAGCGAACAAAGAGGACGTGCCATTCGTATTGGTGCGCACTATTTAGTAGATAAACGAAGCTTTTCTTTTAAATCTTTGATACAAACAGGTGATTTATTCAATGCACAATTCATCTATGATGAAATTCCCAATGTCATTGATCCATTTGATTATAAAACCTTTAATAACTCCAAAACACGGATGTATTGTGTCTGTTTCGATTGTGAAAACGGACAGTCCATCTATGCGCCCATCCCTCATATTCAGGAAAACATGGAATATATACGTGCCAGTGCATCCTTACCAATCATCTCTAAGATCGTAGAATTTAATGGACATGAAATGTTAGATGGTGGATTAGGCGATTCCATTCCTTTTGAATTTATGATGGATAAAGGCTATGACAAGATCGTTGTGGTTTCTACAAAAGTCAAAGGCTATCGTAAAAGCTCCAACAAGCTGATGCCGATGATTGAAAAAATGTACAAAGAGTATCCTTATGTGATCGATGCTTGTAAAAACAGACACACTCGATACAATGCCCAGTTTGAAAAAATGGAAGAATTAGAAAAAGAAGGAAAGCTTTTTGTCATCTATCCAAGTGATACGCATGGTGTGGGACGACTGGAACAAGATGTCGTAAAACTGGAAAGCTTATACAAAACCGGTTATCAAGATGCACAAGATTGTAAAGATGCACTTTGCGAATATCTTCAGATCGCATAATGCATCTTTTTTGATGCATGAAAAAAGTGAGAACCTTAGTCCTCACTGATACTTGCGGCATAATAAGCTAAAATATCTTTTAAAAGCTGAATGCTTCGATCCACCTGCTCTTCTGTCATCTGTTGTACCTGATGATAGTTTTCCAACAGGATCGACTTTGATACGTTATACTTTTCCGATAAATAGGAGATCCAGTCTTCACTTTCCTTGATCTGCTGCTTAGAAATAACTCCTTCAGAAATGATCACACCTGTCAATCCCTTAACTTCTACCGGAACCGACCATTTGACAAGACCGGCATGGCAGGAATATGTCTGTACCTTCATGGATTGTAATGCCTGTGTATAGTTTTCTACTGTACACTCATCACAATGTTTTAAAGCACTGTTGCTGGTTTTCAGACATTTACAGAAAAAATTCTTCTCTTTGGCACTGGCACTGACAATATCTGTCTCATCCTGTACAAAATAACTGTGCAATCCGGTAATTTCATGATAGGCATCCATAGCCTTATAGATTGCTTCCATAGCGTTCATATCTTTCACCCCAATACTAATAGTTCTATCCCTATTAAAGCATTTTTTTGCGGAAAATGAAAGCCTTTACAAGTTAAATTCCGGTAATCTCGTGAAAAGCATGCTGGGCGGCGATGGCACCATCATTGGTTGCTGTTACGACCTGACGAAGTTCTTTTTGGATCACATCACCAGCCGCATACAAGCCTTTGATCGATGTTTCCATGTGCTCATTAACTTTGACATAGCCTCTTTCATCTAAAACGCCCAAACCTTCCAAACAAGATGTGATTGGATCCTGTCCGATATAAGGGAAGATTCCCTGGCAGGCAACCATCTGTTTTTCTTTGGTATCTACATTTTCCAAAACAATGCCGGAAACTTTGCCGTTTTCACTCAATATTTCCTTTGGAATGTGCTTGACGATCACCTTGATCTTTTCATTGTTTTGAATCTGATCCTGAATTCGCTTTTCTGCGCGGAATACATCTCTTCGAATCACGATCGTAACCGAATTGGCAAACTGTGTTAAATACAAGCTTTCTTCCAAAGCGGAATTCCCGCCACCGATCACGACTACATCTTTTCCTCTAAAAAAGGCTCCATCACATACCGCACAGAAAGATACGCCACGTCCGATGTTTTCCTGTTCACCCGGTATGTTTAAAAGACGCTCTTTCGTTCCTGTCGCAACGATTACGGCCTTTCCTTCTACAACTGTACCATCACTTAAATACACATTTTTATCCGCATCTACTTTTTCGACATCGCCATAGGCATACTCTGCGCCAAAGGATGTCGATTGTTCAAACATCTGTGTCGCAAGATCGACACCTGAAAGTTCTTTTACACCCGGATAGTTAGAAATCAAATGCGTTTTAATCAGTTTTCCTCCCGGTGCTCCGTTATCTAATAATAATGTTTTTAAGCCGGCACGAGATCCATATACACTGGCAGCCATTCCGGCTGGCCCGGCTCCTATGATTACCAAATCGTATTGTCGCTCCATGCGCGTTCCTCCTTACATAATTCAATCAATTCACGAAGATCTGTGATCTGTTTACAAGGATGTGCCTGTTTTTGTTGTTCCAGCTGTCTTTCGTCATTGCTGAAACCGACAGAATATGCAGCAATATTCTTGGCACATAAAATATCTGTCACATTATCTCCGACATATATTACATCATCATGTCCCACTTTTAACAAGTTACATGCTTCTAAGAGTCCGGATGGACTTGGTTTGGGTTCAGGAAGCTGTTCTTTTCCTAAGACCACATCAAAATAAGGCTCCAAATGAATGGCCTTTAATCCCATTTTCACAATACCAATCCTTTTATTGGAAACAACCGCCATTTTATAACCCTGTTCATGTAATGTCGATACCGTTTCAAAGGCATTGGGCATCGGTTTCAATAAAGTATCGTGTAATCGGATATTGATCTTCTGATACAAGGCGATCACATCATCCAGTTCTTCCTTTTTAAAGTATTTTAAAAAGGTTTCTTCCAAGGTAGGCCCGAAGAAAGAATACAGTTCCTCTTGTGACAGCTGATGTTCCGGTTTACAAATTCGAAATACCTCTTTAAACGTTTCAAAGACCAGATGTTGAGAATCCTGCAGTGTTCCGTCCAGATCAAAAAGGATCACCGGCTTATGATTCCAGTGAAAGGCTTTATGTAAAAGACCACTTAAACCGAATATGCCAAACAACACAATGACCAAAGAAACAAGCTGTGAGACTCGAAAAGCACCAATCATCAAAGAATCAGTACGCAGGCCTTCGACTAAAAAGCGAAGCACTCCATACCAGATACAGTACATAAAGGCACAATCGCCTCGTCTTTTATAAAAACGTTTACGAAAGATAAAATAAATAAATAGAAAGCCTAAAATATTCCCGGCACTTTCATAAAGAAAGGTCGGCTCACGATACGCTCCCTGAATGTACATCTGATCTTTTATAAAAGATGGAAATAACGCATAGTAGCTTTCCGGTACGACCTTTCCAAAGGCTTCCTGGTTCATAAAATTGCCCCAACGTCCGAAAGCCTGCGCCACCATGACGCCGGGCATGATACAGTCGGCCATTCGCAAAGCGCTGATCCTCTGTCGCTTAAAGTAGTAAATGCTGTAAAGAACCCCTACGATCAAACCACCATAGATAGCCAGGCCTCCATTCCAGATCGCAATGATCTGATCAGGATGCGCACTGTAAAAATCCCATTCAAAGATTACATAGTACAAACGTGCGCCGATAATAGATAAAGCCATCATAGGAATTACATAATCTTCTAAAATTGTTTTACTGTAACACCATTTCTTCATGGTGTTCTGCGCCAGAAAGTAGGCGGCCAGTACACCGGTCAGAATCAAGACGGCATACCATGTGACATGAAGTCCTCCTATAGAAAGAATGATCTTTGTATCAGGAAAGAGCTGCATTGTCTTCATCCTCTTCTTTATTGGCCGCAATCTTTTTTAAGACCATTTCTTCAAATTCTTTGGCCGAATCAAATCCATCCTGCAACAGCAGGTAATTCGTAACCGCCGTTTCAATGATCGTTGACATCGGACGTCCGCCACTGACCGGGATGCGCATCTTTAAGATCTTTACTCCCATAATTTCCGAGTATTCTTTTTCCTCGATTCCCACGCGGTCATACTCTTCGTTTCCATCAAAAGAAACCAGTTCGATCTGAAAATCAATATTGGTCTGATGGGCAAAAGCTCCAACACCATACATACGCCCTACATTGATGATGCCAACACCACGAAGCTCCATAAAGCCTTCCAACATCTTCGGGGTACGCCCTACCAATACATTATGGATGCGATAACAGTCGATGCGATCATCAGCAATCAACTGATGTCCCTTTTTGATCAATTCCAGGGCAATCTCACTTTTTCCCATGCCGGAAGGTCCGGTAATCATGACACCAATTCCATAAATACGCATCAATTCGCCATGAATGATGATAGAATGTGCCAACTTTTCATCCAAATAGTTGGTGACATTGACAATCGTATGTGCGGTTTCTACTGCCGTTTTAAAAATCGGAAAATTCTTACGAATCGCAATTTCCGCCAGGATAGCCGGACATTCATGCCCATGGGCAATTACGATGGCCGGTGTATCTTCACCCGTCAAAAATTCAAAGCTTCTTCGCTGTGAGACTTCATCCATCTCCTGCTCAATATATAAGATTTCTTTATCTCCTAAAATCGTCAGTCTTTTGGTTACTGTATTGGGAAAATAACCGGCCAGCTCCAACCCCGGTCGATTGGTTTCTGCGGTGACCAACTTTCGCTGCAGGCTTTCTTCATCGCCCGTTACTCTTTCCCAATTAAATTTAGCCGCTAGATCTTTGACGCTGATCGTTGGCTGTGTTTCCTGCTGTGCCATGTTCTCACTTCCTTTCCAACAAAGGTTTCAAATATTGTCCGGTATAGCTCTTTTCACAGGCAACTACCTGTTCCGGTGTTCCTGTGACTAAGATCGTTCCACCATCCTGACCGCCTTCCGGTCCGATATCGATGATCTGATCCGCACATTTGATCACATCCAGATTGTGCTCGATCACAACCACCGTATCTCCATGATCGACCAATCGCTGTAAAACTTCAATCAATTTTCGTACATCGTCGCTGTGCAAGCCGGTCGTTGGCTCATCTAAGACAAACAAAGTCTTTCCGGTTGCCTTTTTCTGCAGTTCACTGGCCAGTTTAACACGTTGTGCTTCCCCACCGGACAAGGTCGTCGCACTCTGTCCCAGCTTGATATACGACAAACCTACATCATATAAAGTCTGCAGCTTATGACGAATCTTGGATACATTGGAGAAAAAGTCCAGTGCTTCCTCGACCGTCATATCTAATACGTCCGCAATATTCTTTCCTTTATAGCGCACCTGCAACGTTTCTTCGTTATATCGTTTTCCATCGCACTGATCACAAGGTACATACACATCCGGTAAAAAGTGCATAGAGATGCGAAGAATACCATCACCCTGACACGCTTCACAACGTCCTCCTTTGACATTAAACGAGAAACGTCCTTTATCATATCCTAACATTTTTGCTTCCTTAGTTTGGGCAAACAAATCACGAATATCATCAAAAACACCGGTATAAGTCGCCGGATTGCTTCGTGGTGTACGACCGATCGGATCTTGCCCGATCTCTACAATCTTATCAATATTTTCCAGCCCTTTGATTTCCTTGCACTGGCCCGGTTTAATACGAAGACGACCCAGTGCATTTTGTACACCATGGGTTAAAACTTCCGTCACCAGACTGGACTTTCCAGATCCGGAAACACCGGTCACAACGGTAAAAGTTCCCAGTTTAAAATCTACGGTTACATTTTTCAAATTGTTTTGACTGGCTTTGACAATACGCAACTTTTTCCCATTTCCTTTACGGCGCTTTGTCGGTACTTCAATACGTTTACGTCCACTTAAATACGCACCGGTGATAGAATCCGGATTTTCCATGATTTCCTGTGGAGTACCCGCCGCAACGATCCGTCCGCCATGAATACCCGCTCCTGGTCCGACATCGACAATATAATCACTGGCTTTCATCGTATCTTCATCATGTTCTACCACAATTAGTGTATTGCCTAAATCACGCATATCTTTTAAGGCAGAAATCAAACGATCGTTATCTCTTTGATGCAGACCAATACTCGGTTCATCCAATACATACATCACACCGGTCAAACGAGAACCGATCTGTGTGGCCAAACGAATACGCTGTGCCTCCCCTCCGGATAAGGTAGAAGCTAAACGATCCAAGGTTAAATAATTCAATCCGACATGATTTAAGAATTCTAAGCGGTTCTTGATTTCTTTAATGATCAGATGTGCAATATTTTCCTGCATGGGTGTCAGCTCTAAATGATTCATAAAATCCAAGGCTTCCTTGATCGACATCTGTGTCCATTCATGAATATTTTTTCCACCTACACGCACACTTAAAGCCTGTTCGTTTAAACGCGCACCATGACATACCGGACATGGGGCATCGGCGATAAAGGATCCATACCAGTCTCTGGACATAGCCGAAGTTGTTTCCATATACCGACGTTCGATCATCGGTACGACCCCTTCAATATATTCATTTTTCGTTTGATGGATACCACCGCGCGAATGAAGCTGATAGGCAATCGGTACATCCGATCCATATAATATATAATTCAGTTTTTTCTTCGGAAGATCTTTGATCGGAACACTTGTATCGATTTGATAATAATCAATTAATGCCTGCATACGCTGCCATTCGAGATTTTCCGTATTGACGATATTTTTATAATAGCGAATGCCTCCCTTATCAATGGATAAAGAAGGATCCGGAATCAACAATTGTAGATCCACCTTTTGCGTAATTCCTAAACCTTTACATTCCGGGCAGGCCCCAAAAGGCGCATTAAAGCTGAACAATTTAGGTTCCAGTTTCGGTACGCTGAAACCACAGATCTTACAGGCATAATTACTGGAAAAAAGAATCTCTTCGTCCTTTGTCAGTAAAATGGCCAGGCCATCGCTTAACTTTAATGCGGTTTCCAGGGAATCATGAAAACGCGAACGATTATCCGATTTCACGATACGATCCACAACCACATCAATGTTGTGCTTTTTGTTTTTTTCCAATGGTTCCACTTCTTCCAGATAAACGATCTGTCCATCCAAACGAATACGAACATAGCCTTCCTTGATCAACTTGTCCAAAAGATCCTTGTGTGTCCCCTTCTTTCCGGAAATCACCGGTGCCAGAATCGTACAACGTGTTCCGTCTTCCAATTCCATGATACGATCGATCATCTCTTTGATCGTACTGCCGGTAATAGGTTCATTGTGATGTGGACAATAGGGCACACCGATCCGCGCATACATCAAACGCAGATAATCATAAATCTCTGTAACCGTTCCCACCGTACTACGAGGATTGTTTGAAGTCGTTTTCTGATCGATCGCAATAGCCGGAGACAGACCATCTATCTGATCCACATCCGGTTTTTCACTATTCCCTAAAAACTGCCGGGCATACGCCGACAGAGATTCCATATATCGTCTTTGCCCTTCGGCATAAATCGTATCAAATGCCAAAGAGGTCTTCCCGCTTCCGGATACTCCGGTCATAATGACCAGCTTATCACGAGGGATTTCCAAATCTATATTTTTCAGGTTGTTTTCACGAGCACCTTTGATTGAAATTGTTTTATGTTCCATTTTTTATCACCTGCTTTGTTATTATACCATAGGAAAAACACTTCACCTACCGACAAGACCATATCTCTGAAGTATAAGACAATTTTTTTAAAAAACTTTTAAACGTTTTTTGATTTTTTATCGTATTAAATAGTAGTACTTATTTTTCCGGAATAGAAATAGTGCTGATTCAGGATTCATTTATAAAAAGAAAGGAAGATGATATTTTGACAATGAATCCCTATGATCTCTGTTTAAAGGAGGTCTTTTCCAATAAACAGCATTTTGCCGATCTGTTTTCTACCGTCTACTTTAAAAAGGGGTTACTTCTGGATCCAGATAAGCTTTCACTCTATGACAAGGAAACACATCATGATTTAGGATTTCGTAAGGAAAATGATTTGTTGATGTTTTATGATAACAAGTTCTTTCTCCATCTTGAATTTCAAAGAAAGAAGGATCCCTACATGCCTGTTCGTATCTTGAACTACAAGTATGCCGGTATCCATCAACAGATCAAGACCGATACCAAACTGCATCTGTTGTACCCGATTTATTCCCTGACCCTTTACATGGGCGAATCGAGATGGGAACATCGCAAGAGATTGTATGAGTGCATGGTCGATAATCAGTGGAACGCAAAAGAGATTCCCGACTATCAGATGGAACTGTTTGACATTAACAGTGATCCTATCGATTTTATGTGTCTTTATTTACAGAAGTTCTTTCGTATCATACAATATGTATATCAAAAGAAATGGGAAAATTTATACACGGATTCCTTACTGGAGAACGTAGAAGAGGATATCTTCTATCATGCCAATGTATTTGTGAATTTAAATCAAGAGTTTATACAAAAGCATACAAAGGAGGGTG
>NZ_JAXKBY010000027.1:0-12314 GCF_036552745.1 Faecalicoccus sp. | reverse complement strand
TTTTTTTCACAAATAAAAGAGCCTCGCCTATTTTAGACAAGACTCATAAGATCATGTTTTGCTTAACTTAATGACATTGGTCTTTTCCTCCTGTTTTTTTATTTCTTTTTAGAAGCAGTGGCTTTGTATATCCAAGATCCAATTTCTCTAACTAAATGGGGATTTGTTGCTAGAAACGTTAAGCTTGCTGCGCAAATTGTACCCGCTATTTTCATCCATTCTTTTGATGCTTCTTTTCTTGTTGCAGTTCCGGCAAGAATAGAAGGTGAGATTAGTTGAGCCTTTTGAATCAATTCATCTTTTTCTTCGGGCTCATAATTTTCTGGATGATCCACTAGCATATCTAGCAATGTGGCCAACATTTCTGTTTCATCTTTATTTCTTGCTATTTCAGCATCTAACACGCTCCTGATAGCAATATATTGAAGCTTAGTTAAAGGGTATCTGCTAGTTTCAATATTACTTATTGTCATTTTAGAAACGCCAATCTTATCAGCAAATTCTTGGGCAGTCCATCCAACTGATCTTCGAATTAAAGAGAAATTTTTCTGCAATCTTTCAATTTCATTCATAATTTATTATCACCACTAATATTATATATCTTGTATACTGACTATACAAGATAAAAATAAAATGTGGTAATAATATTGATATATTATAATCCCATCATGTCTTTCACTAACCGGTCACTCATCTTAACGGTTCCGATAAGAATCAGCATATTAAATACGATTTCACCGATATAGCTCCATAACATAATGACAGCACTGGCATCGGTATCAATAACAGGCGGAGCCGAGGCAAAAGCTGAGAAGATCACACATGCCAGTACGATCATCGCTCCTTCAAGGCAAACGCCGGCATAAGACTTCATGAAAGTATAGGAAATGTTTTGAGTGGCTTCACCAGCCGATGACGATAAAGGAATTGGGGATATGGCTGTATAAATATAAAGCTTAAAGAATCGCCCATAGACAGTAAGGATCATGATAAAGGACAAAAACGTAAAGAATATACCGCCTAATAATGTGACTTCTCATAATATGGGATGGACTCCAAGAATCCTACGTTTTCTACAGTGTCTTTGATATCCTAGATTGCAGTAATTGCTATAACTATTCTTTTATATAAATCGGCTTTCCTTGTGAGACGATGACGCGGATCTTTACGTTATCATTAAAAGTAAATCAACATTATCGGAATATTATTTATAATCGATATAAGATGACTTATTGGCAATAAGGGCAATCTGATTCATATTGCTGCCAATGTGTCTTAGCTCGCTTAATATCTCCAAATATTCCAGGTTTGGTTTGTTGCAGGGAACGATTTCATTGATCAAAGAGCGAAGATAAGATTTAATGGATCTTCCACTTTCTTTGGTCAATGCGTTTAATTTGATAAGCTCCGTTTCACTAAGACGGATCTTTATTTTTTTGTCTGGTCGTGCCTTTCCTTCTTTCTTTAGCGTATAAAAAACCAACGTCTATGCGTTGGCTAATGCTATTGATAGTATTTAAGACTTTTTTGTTTCTCTGGTTTTCCATATGGCCATGGGATGATTTTGAATTCTTTTTAATTCATCGCCGTCATAAAGCAGTTTAGGGATATATTTCTTTCGTTTAAACTGTTCTATGAACATGAATTCATTTTCATCTAATATAAAGTGATTGTTAAAGAAATCATTAATAGTTTGTTTAGCTTCTGATAATGAGAAAAATTCTTTGGCATTGATAACAGGTATCAAAAATCTTTTGATATTATTTTGTGTAATAGAATCTAAGTTGTCTAAGTTAAAATCAAACATTCCATCTTCGTTGCTGATTGCTCTATAGAACACAGCACATTTTTTTATTTTTTTAATTTCTTCTTCATTAAAAATATTTGCATTTATCATGTAAAAGAAATCATAAAGGTCTCTTGGTGTCGAACGAGTCATCAAAGCCACAAGTTTGCTTCCAAATATCTCGATGGGATCAACCGTTCGAGTTTCAACTTCGCCAATTAATCCATAGTTTTTGGTTTTTACGATCACCGGCTCATAGATATGAACTCTTAACATATAGTTTATTTCTATTTTGATGTTATCGAGATTTCCTCCAGCATTAGTGTAGGTTGCTTTAATACTGTCAAGCGCATGATGTTCACGTGAGTCTTTACCAAGCTGATAGCCATTTTTTTCTAGATAATCAATGAGCAATGATTTGACTATTTTTCTATCCTTTAACATATCATCTCTAGAAGAATTTTTCGTGTAATCTAAATCGATATCGACCGATAATCGCGGTAAATCAAATATTGTTAAATTTATAGCTGTCCCGCCCTTTAAAGCTAAGTTTTCAAATAAAAATTGTTCAGAACGTATATAAGACAATATATCGACTAAGCGAACAACTTTTTCATAGGTATCTCTTACATAATGATGTTGATCAGCTTCTTTTTGTAATTGTCTTTTATTAAAGTTCATTCATATCACTTCCTTTACTTAGTATTGTTGAAATATAGTGAGGAACACAAACATTCCACTTTTTATCTAATGTTGTACTGGGTATCTTTTTAGAAGTATTCAGATAACATTTTGATGAACCGATTTTTGATTGCAAATAATTAAGGGCAGCATCACTGATACCGAGATTGGTTTTAAATGTTTCTAAAATATAACCGGATCGCTGGTATAAAACTTTTTTGTTATAAAAGTCTAGTATTTCTAATAACTTATTTTCGTTTATATTGTGAATGCTATTAAATGCTCGATAGATTTCCTCTATGCCGCCGGCTAAATCAATTTGATCAATACAATCGATCATTGTTCTTTCGACGCTCGTGATTCTGAGCCCATCATAATTGGATTCTATTTGCAGATCGCATTTGCTTTGAACAAAATGATAAGTGATATATTCAAATTCAAAATCATTCACTCTGTTATTTCCGGAATATACAAGCTCGTTAAATACTTGATTGTTGAAACCGCGGTATTCTAAAGCAGAATGATAGGATATATAATTACCGCGATCGAGTTTTGTAGCAATTATATATTTGTTGTAAAGTGGACTATTATTTACGATATCCATTGCAACATAATAATTGTGTTTCACTCTTTTGATATATCCTTTTTTAAGAGAGCGTGATAAAAATGATTCAGCCGTTTTAGGATTTTGAATCACTTTTTCAATATCTTTTTTTGAGAAAACTCCTAAATCTAAAATTTCATCATAGTATTTCACATCCATCACCTAGTTAAATATTATCATAAAAACCTTTAAAAAGTGAGGTTTTTATACAAAATTTTAACCATATTATATATCAAATTCCATGTCATACGATCTTAGGGATATTCCTTAAAGTTGATTTGGAATGGTGGTGGGGCCATTATTCAATTTCTCAAACTGATTTTGAGCTTATACAGTTTCTTGAGGTCATCATACAATTTGCTGTGTTCTTTATCTATGGTTTTGATGCGTTCTTGATTTCTGGATTTCTTCTTTTCAAAGGTAGAAATGTTATAAAGAATTTCTTTGTACATTAGCACTCCTGGTCTTTCGATTTATTGCGTTCCGATTTTCCAATGACCTTGAAATGATCTTTGCCAGGAATTAGTCCAAGACTTGATCCGTTCTCCCAAGACATGTGAATCGTACCGGCATCATCAACATGATCGACTGTGCCGATGGAACCTGGGGCAACGGCATGATAAGGATCATCCATTTGGATACACTGGATTTTTGTTCCTGGAGGATACTGTTTTTTTAATCTTTCTACTTGTCTTAATTCATTACCAATTGAGTATTTGTTCATGTTCTAAAAATCTCCTTTACAAATTTGATTATAAAAAGAAGATATTACCAAAAAATGACCGGATGAGATTTTTTTTATTTTCTTTCGTGAGTACCCATCAGATCTTCCAAAAAAGTTTGTAAACCTCTTGTATCGGCATACAGATCCATAGAGGATCGAATCATCCTTTGAGTTGCTATACTTGAATGACTAATGTATGTTTTTATCCTTTCCAGAATGTTTCTACTCTTTCTATGGTTAAATTGCCATTCATATTCTGCATAATATAAGGGAAGCATTCTTTTTCCTATACTATGGAATACATGCAATAACTGGTGATTGAAACTCGAAGCGATTTTGTTCAGAAAATACAGTCGATGTTCCTCTTGATCATAGTCGATCTTTTCATTCTGGACCTGTATTTTTGCTTTTAAGATATTGTAGATGGATATACCATCCGTATTCTGTTTCCTGTCCTGGGACATGACAACATACTGATCAAAAAAACTTTCAATATTTTCTCTGGAATCAACCGTCATTTCCTTTAGCTTTACAAAAAGAGAGTACTGGTTCTCCCGTTCCGTAGAGAGCACAACTAAAAAAGGCCGTTTACGGGTCCCCAATCCATGTTTTCCATTATGAGAGGGAGCACCTAGGCAACATCCGATTCATAAAAACTCGAATCCAGTGATTTCCTGGAATTCGAGTTTCTCATAAGGATTCGAGCTTTTGTTTGTAGCAGACAGGCAGTTTTATAGTTCACTTTCAATTCTTCGGAAAGCTGTAAACTGGAGATTCCTTTTTTTGCAGTAAAAATCAGGAACAAACCATACAGAAGAACATTCAAAGGCAGCTTATTGTCCTGAAAGATCGTATTGGACAGGAGTCTTTCATCATGTTTGCAATGTGAACAGTGGGAACATTTTTAACCTGCGGCCCAAAGGGCTGTTATATTTATTGTGTTGATGAAAAGTTAAAAGAGTATTTGGAAATGCGATTGTCAGGGTCAGGGAAATAGGTAGTTATTAGAGCACTGTATAAATCGGCTTTATTTATAATTCTACGAAAACAAGAGAAAAGCTATCTTTGAGTGTTTAAATAAGCAAAATGATTTAGCTTATGATAGCATAAAATATCTTGTGTAAATTCGTTTTTCTGGAAATATAGAAAAAAAGGTATATCCTTAGTAAAATTAGTTCGACCAAAAACAATTTACGAAAGGAATATACCCATGAACTATTTTACTACATCTTTAATGAAAAACCTATTTTCTAATGACAACAATCTTCCAGCTTTTGAACAGGCTGTAACTGAACTGTTTCGTTCAGAGTTGGAGAAATCTCTCAATGAAATACTCGCATATGAGTTGACGGCTTTTCTTGATTATGAACCATACGCTAGAACCAATAACGAAAATTCTAGAAATGGTTCCTATCAAAGAAAGTTTGATACAAAATATGGAACTATTACGCTCAATATTCCAAGAGATAGAATGGGAGAATTTTTCACTTCTCTTCTGCCTAAATACAGAAGACGAGATCTATTTACCGAAACAACGATTTTGGATTTATTTGAAGAAGGAATGAGCCATTCAGAAATTTGTTCCATGATCCAAAAATTATGTGGAGCTCGCTATTCTAAACAGACCATATCTAATATTACGGACAAAGCTCTGGAATGTGTAGATTCCTTCAAAAACAGAATATTGAACAAAGAGTATGCCATTGTATATCTTGATGGAACATCCATGCCTTTACGCCGTGATACTGTATCCAGGGAAATGGTCCATATAGCACTAGGAATCACAGTAGAAGGTACAAAAGAAATTCTTGGCTATATGATTGCACCAAACGAGTCCGCTGAGATATGGGAAGAACTTCTGAAAGACCTTAAATCAAGAGGGGTTGAACGTATTTCTTTATTTTGTACAGACGGATTGTCTGGAATGGAAAATGTAATACAGGACATTTTTCCGGGCTCTAAAATTCAAAGATGCCTGGTCCATATTCAAAGAAATATATGTGCAAAAGTAAGAGTCAGTGACAGAAAAGAAGTGGCCAATGAATTTAAAGAGGTATATCGGTCCAAATCAAAAGAAGAAGCTTTAACTTCTCTAAAGAAATTCATCGATAAGTGGAAACACAAATATCCATCAATGGTGAAAAGTCTCAGCAACAATGACTATCTGTTTACATTCTATGATTATCCAGAAAGTGTTAGGCATACGATTTATTCAACAAATCTGATTGAAGGAAACAATAAACAATTAAAACGAAGTTTCAAAAAGAAAGAACAATTTCCAACGGAAAAATCTGAAGAGAAATACCTTGTGATTCAATTCAATCGTTACAACGAGAAAAACATGAATCACGTACATAGAGGTTTTGGACAAACAACTAGAGAAGATTGGTTCAAGAGCTAATCTGCTTTACCAAGGATATACTTTTACACATAATTCTTGACGCTACCTAGCTTATTTTTCACTTTATTAGCTTAAATAAACATATATTTAGTTTATTTATTGAAATAAGCTAAATACATTGATGGTAGGGGATATTCTTTGACATATAAAGGATATTTTCTATGATTAATAAAATACTTTTAAACAGTCTAAAACTGATAGAACTCGAATTCATTCAAAACCTCATTTATAAATTGACAAGCGATAGAGTAATTTGGATACAATAAATTCAGGAAAAATTAAATGTAATGTATCTCGTTGTTCTTGTTGAGGATCTTTTCATTTTGTAGAAAATGGATTAAAAAAACACAGGAAAAAAGTCTCTTTGTAGAGATTGTGGAAAAATCTTCAGAGATACAATAAATATCGTTTTTCTCTTACAAGGAGCCACTACCACATATGGCTAACCTTTATTGCCTGTGAACTTCATCAGATGAAACTGAAATAAGAGGCTGTGGCTGTAGGCAAGAGCAAAATGATCTGTTTTCATATCCGTCATAAGCTTTATGCAGCGATTGGAGTTCATATTCGGAATACTCTTTTAAAAGAAATCGTCAAGATTGACAGTGCATTTACCAGTATCAATCTAAAAGGTATGAAATCTAAGGATATGTCCCGAAAAAAGTAAAATTCGAGGCAAATCAAAGACAGATATGAACTATCAATGAGTTCGGTTACCTTTATCCACTATGATTTTAGAACATTTATAGATGTTCAATAACTCTAAGGCCAATATCATATTTTAGAATTCTCTTTTATTTTGAAATTTAATATTAAAGTGAGCATATTTCTGTTGATAAAAATGTTGACAGCCTTTGCACTTAATGACATAATGACATAAAGATGACGTGTCATGTAAGGAGGAAAATATGCAAAAAACAATTAAAGGAAGCGAACAACTTGGTAAAAAGATCAAGAAAAGAAGAGAAGAATTAAATTTAACAATTGAAGAAGCTGCTTCTCGTGCAAACGTAGGGACAAAAACATGGTATCGATATGAATCTGGAGAATCAATCCGCCAAGATAAATGTAGAGGGATTTGTAAAGCTTTGAATTGGCGGATACTCCCAGAACAGGATGAAACAGATAGTAAAATGTTAATTCAAGAATATAAAGATCACTCAAATTGGTCCACTTATCTGGAAGAACAATTTGGAGATTATGCTTCTTTATCTTTTGCGGTGGGAAGTGATATTTTATATGATTATATAAGAGAAGATATGGAAGCTCTTTCATCTTTGCCGGTGGGAGCGCATATAGGTCAGTTAGATGTATCATGGATGAAAGATAGTCTTCCTCCGCAATTTTTAATGCATTATGATTATGAGTTTCTTTATCATATGTTTTGTACATTACAATGTATCATTCAAAATGCTAAGAGTGGAGCTCCTATTATTGCACACAGTGTAATGGAAGAGTTGATCATCTATCTTTGTAATGAAGAAGGAATTGTTTTTATAGAGATGGATGGGGAAGTCGATGACGAAGAGTTTCAAAGAGATGATCTTGAAGAATGGGTGTTTGATTTGTTTGATGATATAGATATTATTACTTTTCTATATTCTAATATTTTTTTAGACAAGGACCATGCATATCATTTCTCACATTGGCATGATTTACAGTTTTATGTAAAAAACCAAAACGATGATTACGAATAATTTGAAAAATCAGGAGATAATAATATATGTTTGAAAAAATGAAATGGGAAGATGTTTACAGTCTTTGGAAGCAAAACAGTTATCAATTTCCAGAAATCTTGACAGATCCTTCATTTGCAGAAACAATTTTTGTTCAATATAACAGGGAAGGATGTATTTATGGATATGATTGGTTGACTGTAAAAGAAGCTGAGGCAAGAAAAAAACTAATTATGAAGAATCCGATTGAATTTCTTTACTTGACAAAACCAAGTAATAAAGGAACGATTCAAACGGCGCAAATGTTAATGGAGGCTAAGAATCAAGAAGAAAAAGTGGCAATTTGGATAGCAGCTACTGCAAATGAGTTATTGGAGTGCTCCTTTGAAAGTAGAATTGGAAAATATGCAAAAATTCTAGAAATGACAGCAAGAGGTTTTCTTAGAAACAGGTATCAAATATGGCATCACGCAATGAGAAAACTAGTTCCTGAAATAATGATACCTTACAATATTTTAGATAATCTTATATGTAAAGATTTTGATGTAGCCATGGAGCTTATTCAACTAAATACATTGTTAATACAGAATAATTATAAAATATTGCTTTATTCATCATTAAAAGAGGGAGAAAGTATTGGATATAGTTATCGATTAGACTCCAGGTGATTTTTCCAATTTACAAAAGATTTAAAAAGTACGTTGTAAGAGACACAGGTGGATAAAAGGCAGTTATTAGAGTTCTATATAAATTGGCTATATTTGTAACTCTACTAAAATAAGAGAAAAAGCTATACTTTGAGTGTTTAGATAAACAAAATGATTTAGTTTATTTTGCTTTTAGTTAGTTTAAATTAGGAAGGTTTTAGCTTTTATTTGACGCAGATATAAATATATTTAGCTTTTTTATCGAAGGAGGCTCTTATGAATATACGAACCGCATCTATGCAGGATATTGAAGAAATCAGTGCTATAGAGAATGAATGTTTTCCACCGGAACAGGCGTGTACAAAAGGACAGTTTAAACAAAGATTGACTTATTATCCTGAGCATTTTTGGTTGTTAGAAAGCGATGGAAAAATCATCAGCTTTGTTGATGGATTCTGTACCGATGAAGAAACGCTAACGGATGAAATGTATGAAAAGGCAGAACTGCATAATGAATCAGGAAAGATACAGATGATCTTTGGTGTCAACACATTACCGGCTTATCGTAAAAAAGGATATGCTTCCTTATTGATTCGATATATAATAGAACAGTCGCAAAAACAAGGACGTAAAGCCATCATATTGACATGTAAAGAAGAAAAAATTCCATTTTATGAACATTTAGGATTTGAAAATCAAGGTTTATCTTCTTCCGTACATGGTGATGTGCAGTGGTATCAAATGATAAGGAGACTTTAAAAGATGAAAGTAGAACAAATATTACAAAAATCCAGAGAAAATATGAATGATCTATGTAAGTCATGTCCAGTTTGTAATGGAAAAGCTTGCCGCAATACGATACCGGGGCCCGGTGCAAAAGGTAGCGGTACGGTCGCCATTCGAAATTATGATGCCTGGAAAAATATTCATCTTGTGATGGATACGATTTGTGAAAATACACCGGTATCAACGCAGACGAATCTATTTGGCCATACATTCCGCCTGCCAGTGTTTGCAGGACCGGTAGGCGCTGTAAGTATGCATTACGGAGATGCTTATGTGGATCAAACCTACAACAAAGTGCTGATCAAAGCCTGTAAAGATGCCGGAATTATGGCTTTTACCGGCGATGGAACGGATGATCAGATCATGATCGGAGCAACCCAAAACATCAAGGAAAATGATGGAATCGGTGTTCCTACCATTAAGCCATGGGCTAAAGAAATGGTGGTTGAAAAATTAAAGCTTGCTAAAGAAGCTGGCGCGTTGGCCATCGCCATGGATATTGATGCAGCCGGTTTACCATTCTTAAAAGGATTTGTACCACCGGCAGGAAGAAAAAATGTAGAAGAATTAAAAGAGATCGTGCAGGAAATTGATGTACCTTTTATTGCGAAAGGAATCCTGAGTGTGAAAGGTGCCTTAAAGGCTAAAGAAGCGGGCGCTTCTTGCATCGTTGTGAGCAATCACGGCGGTCGTGTTTTAGATGATACGCCAGCTACGGCCGATGTATTAGAAGAAATCGTACAAGCTGTAGGTAAAGATATGACCATTCTGGTTGATGGAGGTATTCGCAGCGGACAAGATATTTTTAAGGCACTGGCACTAGGTGCAGATGGTGTTTTGATTGCCAGACCTTTTGTGAATATGATTTATGGTGCACAAGAGGAAGGCGTCAAGGCACTTGTTGATCAACTAGAACAAGAACTGATAGATACGATGGAAATGTGCGGCGCATCTACAATTCAGGAAATCACACGCGATATGATACGATAAAAAAAGAAACTATAACGTTTGAAATGAAGAATCAATCGTTATAGTTTTTTTTGCATATTTGAGGAAGAGAGCAAATTTTACTGAATATAAATAGGTGTCTTTCCCCAAAGATATCGATATCTCTTCATGGAACAGATAAATTCGTATATGCTATAATGAGGTGCAAAAAAGGAGATATGTTATGTCGATTCAATTACCGAAAAACTATATACAACAGATGAAAGAGCTTCTTAAAGATGATTTTGAAGCTTATATGCAAAGTTTTGAACAAGAACGCTATTATGGTTTGCGCATCAATACAAATAAAATCAGTGTAGAAGACTTTTTGAAAATATCTCCTTTTCAATTAAAACCAATTCCCTGGGCAGATAATGGCTTTTATTATCAAGGCGATCAAAAGCCTGCCAAGCATCCATATTATTATGCGGGTTTATATTATCTTCAGGAACCTTCGGCCATGTTGCCGGCACAAGTTTTGCCGATAGAAGAAGGTGAATACGTGTTGGATACATGTGCTGCACCGGGTGGAAAAAGTACAGAGCTGGCAGCTAAATTACAGAATACTGGTTTATTATTATCCAATGATATCAGTACATCGCGCTGTCAGGGATTGATCAAAAACGTTGAATTGTCTGGCTCTTACAATACTTGGGTATGTAGCGAAGATCTTTTAGATCTTTCAAAACGCTTTAAAGAAACATTTGATAAGATTTTAGTGGATGCGCCGTGTAGTGGAGAAGGGATGTTTCGAAAAGAGCCGCATTTAATCAGCAGCTGGCAAGAAAGAGATGATACGTATTATCCACCCATTCAAAAAGACATTCTTTCCTGTGCTGTAGATATGTTGAAACCGGGAGGAAAAATCGTGTATTCGACATGCACTTTCTCAATAAAGGAAAATGAAGAAGTCATTCAGGATGTATTGCAGCGACATTCCGATCTGCATCTAGTTCCTATTTCTAAAATGCCAGGCTTTGCAAGTGGCATTGGCATGGAAGAATGTGTGCGACTCTATCCTCATAAAATAAAAGGAGAAGGGCACTTTGTGGCTCTGTTACAAAAAGAGGGGAATGCTTCTAAAAAGGTTGTCAAAAAGGAGAATTCTTCTTTACCGGAAGCCTTTAAAGAATTTTTAAAGAAATGTTCCTTTGATTTCTCTAAGGGGTGTTTTTCAATCAAGAACGATAAGATAATCTGGAGCCCTCAACAGCTTCCTGAACAGAGAAGATGGCGTTTATTACGTTCTGGCTTAATTTGTGGGGAAATCAAAAAGAATCACTTCGAGCCAAGTCAGGCTTTTGCCCTTGCTCTTAAAAAGAGTCAATTTAAAAATACAGTGGATTTATCTGTGGATGATCCCAGAGTAATCAAATATCTAAAAGGAGAAACGATTGATATCAAAGATCGGGATACAACATCAAAAGGTTGGATCTTAGTTTGTGTGGATGGGTTTCCACTGGGTTTTGGAAAGATTGATAAAGGAATCATAAAAAATAAATATGCGAAAGGATGGCGATGGCAGTGAGGCTGGATAAATTTCTTTCCCATATGGGATATGGAACTCGAAATGAAGTTAAAAACATCATCAAAAACGGATGGGTGACGATTGAAGGTAAAACCATTAAAAAAGCAGATTTTCAAGTTAAGGAAGACCAGACGGTTTATGTGGATGATGTACCCGTCTCTTATGTTCGTTATGAGTATTATATTTTAAATAAGCCGGCTGGATATGTCAGTGCAACAGAAGATACTTTGCATCCTACAGTTATGGAATTAATTCCAAGTATTCGAAATGATCTCTATCCTGTTGGTCGTCTTGACCTGGATACGGAAGGCTTATTGTTGGTTTGTAACGATGGACAGCTCACACATGAGCTTTTGTCTCCCAAAAAGCATGTTTTGAAAAAGTATTATGTAGAGTTTGAAGGAACCTTGCCGGAAAATGCCATTGTTGTTTTTGCTCAACCGATGGATTTAGATGACTTTGTCACAAAGCCTGCCCAGTTGGAGGTTTTAGAT
>NZ_JAXKBY010000026.1:0-10330 GCF_036552745.1 Faecalicoccus sp. | reverse complement strand
GGGCATAAATGGGAGTGCTGTAAGCTGGAATTGTCTTTTCTTGGCTGGGATATGTTATCGGTGTTGACTCTGGGGTTGACCGGTATCTTTTACAGCGCACCGTATAAGGCTTGTGCTATGGCTGAATACTATGTCTATGTGCGCCAATGCAGCTTAGAAGCAGATTTATCATATCAAAAGTTTTTTAAGGATACCTATTTGTATAGACCGGCCATACCATCGCTTTTACAACAGGCCTATCCGGAAGGCATTCGCATGCATCAAAAGCCAAAGTCGCTGGGTGGCATACGGGGGTTTCTGGTAAACTGGTTTGGAATTTTATTGAAGAATGGAAAAGAAGAAAGGGAATATGAAAGAGCCAATCATCGCTTTTTACAATATGCGTCTTTAAAAAGGGAAATTGAAGGCTTACAGTATCCGACAAGATTGTTTCATATTCCGGAAACGGAAAAACGAAGTCGACTGGCATTGCTCGATCCCTTACGTGATTACAATATCTGGTCTTTGATTTTGATGTTTTTTATTTTTTCTGGAATTGGATGGCTCTGGGAAGTCAGTCTGCATCTAATCACCGATGGTGTTTTTGTCAATCGCGGTGCTTTATATGGCCCATGGCTGCCAATTTATGGCTCCGGCGGTTTACTGATCTTAACTTTATTAAAGAAGTTTAGAACCAAACCGGCGTTGACATTCGTACTGATCCTTGTCGTATGTGGTATCTTGGAATACATGACCTCTTATGTCATGGAAATGAATACAGGCTTAAAATGGTGGGATTACACCGGTTATTTTCTCAATGTGAACGGTCGTATCTGTGCCGAAGGTTTACTGGTTTTTGGTATAGGCGGCATGGCCTTTATTTATGTGCTGGCGCCGGTATTTGATGGCTGGATTCAGAAAATCAGACCGCTTGTCTTAAAAGCCATCTGCAGCTTATTATTGTTTGTGTTTATCTGTGATTCTGTTTATGCCCATTTTGTTCCCAATGCCGGCGAAGGAATCACGGATTATGAATAGGAGTTATTGCATGGAATATTTATTGTTGGGGATTGCGATCGTTTTTGAAATCTTAGCCAGTTCGATGCTGCAGTCATCGGCCGGCTTTACCAAGTTAGGACCATCGCTTGCCTGTATCTTGTTTTACTCGATTTGTTTTTATGCGTTTTCCAAAGCGCTGTTAAAGATCAATCTATCAATTGCCTATGCTTCCTGGTGTGCCATTGGCATTGTCGCAACTACGATCATTTCCATCTGTATCTTTAATCAGAAAATGAGTGCTGTCGGCTTTTTAGGGATTGTATTGATCATCATCGGCTGTGTTTTATTGAATTTATATGGAAATCCGCATGGATAAGACAATTTTGAAATTATTTGCTTGCATGCGATGACTTGACATGCTATTATGACAAAGCAAGTTTGTGCTTGCCCTGTATCTGTTTGACAGATACCGTAGTCCAAAGGGAGGTGTACAGAATGAAAAAATACGAAATCATGTACATTGTAAACGCATCTTTAGATGAAGAACAGTTCAAGGCTGTTCAGGATCGTCTGCACGCTACGATCACTTCTAACGAAGGTACGATCGATAAGGTAGATGACTGGGGAATCAAAGATTTTGCGTACGAAATTGACCACATGAAAAAAGGTCACTATGTCGTAATCAATGTTACTTGTGGAAATGAAGGAATTTTTGAATTCCAGCGTTTAGCTCGTATCAGCAACAACGTTATTCGTATCATGGTCGTTAAGACACAAGGCGAAGAATAAAAGAGGAAATCGATATGATCAATCGTGTCGTTTTAGTAGGAAGACTTACAAAAGATCCGGAATTGAGAAAAACACAGAGCGGAACCAGCGTTGTCAGCTTTTCACTGGCTGTCAATCGCCGCGTACAGACGCCGGGACAACCGGATGCAGATTTTATCAACTGTGTCGCATGGAACCGTTTAGCGGATCTGATGTGTCAGTATCTTCATCGTGGTTCTTTGATTGGTGTGGAGGGTCGTATCCAGACACGTAACTATGAAAACAATCAGGGACAAAGAGTATATGTAACGGAAGTCGTTGCGGATAATGTTCAGTTCTTGGAACCGAAAAATACGCAGCATGCACAATCCAATGCTTATGGAGCCAATACATATGCACAACCGCAGGCTGCCATGGATCCATATGGGCAAGCGGCATCTTCTATGCCGGCTGCACAAGATCCATTTGGTGCCGATTTTGACGCAAATGATACACTGGATATTTCCAGTGATGATTTACCATTCTAATAGAAAGGAAATGAGTTATGGCTTTTAAAAAACAACGCATGGGTCGTAAAAAAGTTTGTTACTTCACAAAGAACAAAATCAAAGAAATCGACTATAAAGATGTTGAATTATTAAAACGTTTTATCAACGCAAACGGAAAGATCATTCCTAGACGTGTAACAGGAACACGTGCCAAATACCAGAGAATGCTGGCTACGGCTATCAAACGTGCACGTCAGATGGCTTTATTACCATATGTAGTTGACTAAGGGCTTTGTTTAAAGTCCTTTTTTTTATTGGCATAATAGATTAAAATAAGCTATATGAAAACTTCATCAATTACAAAAGGTGCGATGTGTGTCGCTATTTACGGATTACTATTGCTTTTAAATCAACAAACCGGACTGATGATCGAAGCCAGTTTGAGCTGGGTCTTTATCATGCCAATCCTATTGTACAGTGCCTCGCAAGGTGTTCGTGCCGGTCTTGTCACGGGAATATCCATGGGTCTTTTAAGCTTTTTGTTTGGCTCCTTTACGACCTGGTTTTACAGTTGGAGCGCTCTTTTGATCGGCTATTTGTATGGTGTCGGTGTTCATCAACAGTTTCGCCATCGCACCAACTTTTTTCTATGTTTTATCTTTTCTACCGCAACCTATATTGCCATGGTGTATCTATGGGCTGCCTTGTTTGGTTTAGATTTACATGCGGATTTTGATGCCATTGCTTCCTGGATCTCCTTTATTGATTTTCAGGCATTCTGTGCTTTGTTTGTACTGTTTATGGGCTTTTTACAGGCACTTTGTGTACATTTACTGGCAATTTTATTGTGTAACCGACTGCATATTCCTATACGGGATATTGGCTCTTTAAAACAGATTCATGGCAATTCGACCTTTGGTATGATCAGTATCATAGTTTGGCTGTTGTTCTTTTTTGGACAAAATGTGTTAGAATATCCTATATGGCAAACGGGATTACAAATTTGTTTTTTTGTCGATTGCATGCTGCTAAGCTTTTTTGGAGCTGTGGTCTTGATTGACTACGGGATCCGTCATAACATTCGAAAGTTTAGCTTCTTTGCGATTATCGGTGTCGTCATACCCGTTGTCAATTTAATTTGGATCTTTTTAGGCGAACTGGATTGTCTTTTTGCAATCCGCAAGAATTGGGATTTGAGAGGTTGATCATGAAACAGTTTCATAAATGGCGTTCTTTATTTGGCGCAGCAGCTTTGATTTGGATCGTTTTGGAAGCCATATCGATTCTTAATGGATATTATTTTAGTGCCGGTTTTTTACTGTTGTTAGTTTTAGTGTTTGGAATCCCGTTTTTGGGATTTGTCAAAGATATTCGCGATTATGGGGTCAAGACCGAAGTGGATATTTCCCGTGTTTTAGGAAAAGATGCCAAGGAAGCCTTATCGTTTGGCGGTGTAGGAATCTTAACGTATAATAATGAATATGTTGTGACATGGGCTTCGGACTACTTTGTGCAAAAGGGGATCGATCTGGTCAATAAAAAGCTGACAAGCTGGATCGAACAGATTCGCATTTTGTTTGATGAGGATGTGGATGTGATTCGTGCTGAATACCAAGATACGGTTTATGAGATCACAAGAAAGCAGGACTCCCAGCTTTTATTTGTCAAAGATATTACCCGACTGGATGCTCTGGAAAGAGAAGTCAACGAGAATCGTCTGGTCGTGGGCTTGGTTCAGCTGGATAACTATATGGAGTATCAGTCTTATGAAAACGAAGAACTGATGGCGCATATCAACACGCAGCTTCGCAGTCCGGTCGTTACCTGGGCACAGGATAATGGTATCTTGATTCGTCGTTTGCGCAGTGATCGCTTTATCCTTATTTTAAATCAGGAGATCTTTAAACGCATTCGTAAACAGAATTTTTCCATTCTGCAGATCATTAAAGATAAGGCCAATCATATCGGTGTATCGATCACTTTAAGTATGAGCTTTGCCTATGGTACTAATGATTTTAAACTGTTGGATACA
Organism: Faecalicoccus sp.; assembly: GCF_036552745.1. Taxonomy (NCBI): domain Bacteria; kingdom Bacillati; phylum Bacillota; class Erysipelotrichia; order Erysipelotrichales; family Erysipelotrichaceae; genus Faecalicoccus; species Faecalicoccus sp. Next base: position 6,064 of record NZ_JAXKBY010000026.1, on the reverse strand, counting down.
ACGATCAATGAATTGATTGAATTGGCACAGTCACGCGGAGGCGATCAGGCAGCCATCAAGGATGTCAATGGTTCTGTTGAATACGTGGGCGGCAATTCGGAGATGAGTTCAGCACGTTCAAAGGTGCGTGTGCGCATTCTTTCGCAGACATTACAGGACGCGATGAAAGAAAGCGATGAGATTTATATCGCCGGTCATATCATGTCTGATTTTGACTGTATGGGCGCCTGTTTAAGTATTTCAAGCTGGGCGCATACTTTAAAGAAGAATGTTTATATTGTCTTAAAGGATGTGCCAAGAGATGCCCAGCTTCAGTCTGTCATGGATCACTATATCAAGGTCATGAAGGAACGGCATGTCTTTATTACACCGGAGCAGGCAAGAGAACGCATGGATTTTGCCAAGGATCTGCTTGTGATGGTTGATCATGGAATCCCGGCCATCAGCAGCGCCAAAGAATTTGTGGAAGAATGCCAGAGGGTTATTGTAATCGATCATCATCGAAGAAATGAAAACTTTATCCGTCATGCGATCTTAACGTATGTCGAAAGCAGTGCTTCTTCAACGTGTGAATTGATCGTGGAGATGCTGCAGAATATTCCGGATCATGTGCCAATCTTTGAAGCCGAAGCAACTATCATGTATCTGGGAATCTTAGTTGACACCAATCGCTTTAAAATGCATACGGATGCCAGAACCTTTGAGGCGGCAGCAGCCTTAAGTACATGGGGAGCCAATGTGAAGCTGGCCGAAAAAGCATTGTGTGAAGATTATGCCCACTTTACGCTCAAACATAGTCTGATCCAGCTGGCAAAGCCTTACATGGATCATTTTATGATTGTATGCGAAGAAGAGAAAAAAGTGGATAAAACAACGTTGGCACAGGTCAGTGAAGCCTTATTGTTGATCAAAGGATGCACGGCAAGCTTTACGATTGCCCGCAGTAATGAGGACGATGCGCCGACTTGCTGCAGCGCCAGAAGCGATGGTACCTTTAATGTACAGAAGGTCATGGAAAAGCTCTATGGAGGCGGTCATTTCAGTGCGGCAGCCTCATCGACCAAAGAGTTAAGTCCACAGGAATACAAACAAGCTTTATTAGAAATAATCAAGGAGGAAACAAGTCATGAAAGTCATCCTGTTGAGTGATGTAAAAAAAGTAGGAAAGAAAGATGATGTCGTTGAAGTCAGCGATGGTTACGCAAGAAATTTTCTGATCAAAAGAAAATTGGCGGTTGCTTATACAAAGGGAAGCAGTAAAATTTTAGACGAACAGTTGGCGATAAAAAAAGAACATGAAGCACAGTTGAAAAAGGAAGCTGAAGAGTTAAAGAAAAAGCTGGAAACGATGAAGTTGGAATTTTCTTTAAGTGCCGGTAAGGAAGGACAGGTATTTGGTTCGATCTCCACGAAGCAGATTCATCAAGCCTTACAGGAAAAAGGAATTGAAGTCGATAAACGTAAGATAAAGCTGGATGTTCCGGTATCCAGTTTAGGGACAACCAATGTAGAAGTGGATTTATATAAAGGCCAGGTTATAGGCACGATTCATGTCCACGTTTCACAGAAAGGGTAATTATGGCAAGAGAACTGCCAAATTCAAAAACATTAGAGCAGGCACTTTTAGGATCTTTGATGGTGTATCCTTCTGTAATGCAGGAGTGTAATGATCTAGATTTACAGCCGGAAGAATTCTATCTTCCTTCTCATCAGCGTTTATTCAGCTGTATGCAGGAAATTACCCGAAATGGACAGCCGGTTGATTTGAATTTGATCATCACACGATTAGCGGATAAGGAAGAACTGGATAGTGCCGGAGGAACAGATTATATTCTTTCTTTGGCGGATAGTGCCATCAGTAGTGCCAATACGCGTAATTACATTGAATCGATCAAAAATACAGCCCAGCTAAGAAGATTGATCTTTGCGGCGGAAAAGATTTCTAATGAATCATACGATGCCAGTGAAGATATCGATACGATCTTAGATCAGGCAGAGCGCGGGATCATGGATGTGACAAGAATGCGACGAGGTTCGGAATTTGAGTCGTCACAGACGGTCATTCATCGTGTCATGGAGCAGCTGATTGAACTGCGCAGTAAAAAAGGCGTGACCGGTATTCGTACCGGTTATACGGACCTGGACCGGATCACTAATGGTTTTCAGCGTGGCGATCTGATCATTCTGGCGGCTCGTCCGGCCATGGGAAAGAGTGCATTGGCATTGAACTTTGCCAATGAAGTCGCTAAACTCAACGAGGGAGCTGTGGCTATCTTTTCGCTGGAAATGCCGGCAGATTCTTTAATGAAGCGTTTGTTGAGCTCGGAATCACAGGTGGCTTCCAATAAACTGCGGGATGGAAAACTAAGCGATGTCGAAATGTCCCGCTTAAACTTTAGCGGCAGCCAGTTAGGGGAAAGAAATATTTTTATCGATGATACCAGCTCGATTAAAGTTTCACAGATCTTTTCCAAATGCCGAAAGCTAAAGACGGAATATAATAGTCTTTCTTTGGTCGTAATCGACTACTTACAGCTGATTACCGGAACCAGAGCTGATTCCAGGCAACAGGAAGTATCCGATATTTCGCGAAATTTAAAAATTCTTGCCAAAGAGCTGGATTGTCCGGTCATAGCACTTTCACAGTTAGCGCGTAAGGTGGAAGAGCGTAACGATCATGAACCGCAGCTATCGGATTTGCGTGAATCAGGATCCATCGAGCAAGATGCGGATATCGTTATGTTTATTTATCGTGAAGATTATTATAAAAAGGAGCAGGATGATCAAATTCCGGAAGATACATCAATCGTGGATCTCTCTTTGGCTAAACATCGAAACGGTGCTTTAGGAAAGATCAAGCTTGTGTTTGAAAAGAACATTTCTCGATTTACCAACTTTTCCAATCAAGGTGGCGATATTTATGAAGGTTGATTTGTTGTGCTCCGGTTCCAAAGGCAACAGCTGCCTGGTGCGAACACAAAGATCTTCAATCGTCATTGATTGTGGTTCAACCAAAAAGTATTTGATGGCAAGCCTGCAAAGCGTTTCTCAGGATATTCAAACCTTAGATGCTTTGTTGGTTACACACAGCCATAAGGATCATATTTCGCAGCTTAAACATTTTGAGCATTTGCCAATCTACAGCTATTGTGATCTGGATGTGCAAGATCATCGGTGCATCAAGCCATTAGATCGATTTATTATTGGAGATATGCAGATCACAGTCATCGGGTTAAGTCATGATGCACCCAATACTGTGGGCTATGTGATCGAAGACGGATGCCAAAAGCTGGTTTATATAACGGATACAGGGTATTTGCCAAATCATGAAAAAGCGTATTTAGAAAATGCGGATCATTATATCTTTGAAAGCAATCATGATATGGAAATGCTGATGCATACCGCAAGACCGATGTTTGTCAAACAACGGATTCTTTCAGATTCCGGTCATTTGTCTAACGAAGATGCCAGTCACAATATTACCAGTCTTATTAATACGAAAACCAAAAATATCGTGTTGGCGCATTTATCACAAGAGGCCAATGTTCCTGAGCTGGCTTTGGATGTATTAAACGATACCTTCTTAAAGAAGGATTTACGATCATCAAATCTACGAATTCAGGCGGCTCCGCAGTTTGGGATCGTTTCCATAGAAGATTAAAGTATCTGTTTTTAGGATGGATACTTTTTTTGATTGTAAAATAATTTAGATAACCTAAATTAAAATTCTATAAAACATGTGGTTTTTCGTTTCAAATTAAAGTTGGATAATGTTATAATCGGAGAAGTGAGGTTGGTGAAATTATGTTAACAGTATTTGATCATCCGCTGATCAAGCATAAATTAACAGTTATGCGAAACAAAGAAACAGGAACAAAAGATTTTCGTCAGAACCTAGACGAGATAGGTGGCTTGATGGTCTATGAGATCACAAGAGATTTGCCGTTAAAAGAGGTCGATATCGAAACACCGATTTGTGCGTATAAGGGAAGTACGCTGGCCAAAGAGGTTGTGATCGTACCTATTCTTAGAGCCGGACTTGGTGTTGTCAATGGAATTCAAAATTTGATTCCTACGGCCAAGGTTGCGCATATCGGTATGTATCGTGATGAAGAGACGCTAGAACCGCATCCATATTTTGAAAAGTATCCAAGCTGTATGGAAGATGCCTATGTCCTAATTGTTGATCCGATGTTGGCAACCGGTGGCTCCAGCATTGCGGCCATTGATATGGTCAAACGTCAAGGCTCTAAAAACATCAAGCTGGTATGCCTTGTCGGAGCGCCGGAAGGGGTAGCCGCTGTGGAAAAAGCACATCCGGATGTAGATATTTACCTGGCCAGTTTAGATGATCATCTGAACGAAAAAGGATATATCGTCCCGGGACTGGGGGATGCCGGAGATCGTATTTTCGGTACGAAGTAGATGAAACCTTTAGCGTTTTCGGGAGTGTTTTTAGTAAATTTATTATTAAGTATATTTGTAGGTTATCAGATAGATTGTCGATTGCAGACTACACCTGTTTTTATTCTTATAGGGTTATCCTACAGCATTATCGGATCTATCTATCTGTTGATTCATAGGGCGAAAAATCATGAATGAAATTCAGGTCATGTCGAAGAAAATTATAGAATGGTCAGTGTTCTTTACAGCTGGTGTTTCTATACTTGCAGGTATTTTCTTTCAAGATATTAAAGTTGTTCTTGGCATCATTCTTGGTCAAGTGATAGCTCTTGTAGGGTATCTGATGATTGTTAGAATGGCTTTATCGCTTGGAACGGATGAAAAAGCAGGAAAAAGTCAGGGGATGACAGGATATCTTGTACGCTACCTACTCTATGCTTGTTTTTTTGGATTTGGGGCCTATACTGGTCTTTCTGTGATTGCGCTGCTTATTGGCTTTTTATGTCATAAAGCAGCTATTCTACTTTATGCATACCAACAAAGAAAGGATTGATAAAAATGCCTGAAATCAGTGCGTTAGAAATACACTTTGGTTCTTTTACGTTGGAGATTCAACAATCCATTTGTGTATGGCTTGGGCTTTGTATTTTGTTTTCTATATTTTTTATTGTAGCAGGTAAAAAGATTGAGAGAGCGGATCCGACAAAGGCAAGCAAAGGCATTGTATATGTTTGCGAGGAAGCTTTAAATCTTGTTTTATTCGTGGTGAAGACAAATTTAAGGGAAACAACAAAAAAATATATTCCTTTATTCGGGACTTTGATACTAATGATGCTTGCATCAAATCTTATTGGCCTGATAGGCCTGCAAAATCCCACCAGTAATGTAAGTTTTAATGCCACGTTAGCCATTACCATGTGGCTTATGATACAGGGCAATGCGATCAAAAAAGGTGGTCTGGTTGCTCGTATGAAAGAATTAACGGAACCCATGGTGTTGTTGACACCACTCAACATTATCGGAGAATTGGCTTTGCCAATATCTTTGACGATGCGTTTATTCGGGAATATTTTGGCCGGAAGTATCATTACGATGCTTGTATATACATTAATTAAGCTTCTTATGCCGTGGGGTGTTTTAGGCTTAGCTGTTACACCGTTTCTGCATATGTATTTTGATATTTTTTCCGGTGTTATACAAACGTATATCTTTTTTACATTATCGTCGTTCTTTTTAGGACAACAAGTATCCAATGAGGAATAATGAAGGAGGAAACTAAAATGGAATTTAATGAATTTTTTGTACAAGGTATGGCTTTATTAGGAGCTGGTATTGCGATGGTTGCAGGACTTGGACAAGGTATTGGACAGGGTATTGCGGCCGGTAAAGGTGCAGAAAGCGTTGGCCGTAATCCGGAAGCTGCCAGTAAAATTCAATCAATTATGGTATTAGGTATTGCCTTAGCGGAAACAACTGGTATTTATTCATTAGTTATTGCGATTCTTTTGATCTTTATTAAGGGATAATCTTACGTGGTGAAAAGGTATGGATAGTTTCAATATTGATAACTATCTGCGAATTTCTTTGACGGATGTTGTACTTGTTTGTATTTCTACATTTTTAATTGTCCTGATTGCCAAAAAATTCTTTTGGGATAAGC
>NZ_JAXKBY010000025.1:0-12179 GCF_036552745.1 Faecalicoccus sp. | reverse complement strand
ACTACACGCTTGTCGTTTGGAATATCTACTCCTGCAATTCGTGCCATTGTTTCCTCCTACTTAGTTTCCTTGTCTTTGTTTGTGTTTTGGGTTTTCACAAATTACCATGACGCGACCCTTGCGTCGTATTACTCGGCACTTGTCGCACATCGGTTTTACGGATGGTCTTACTTTCATTTGTCTAATCCCTCCTACTTTCTTCTGAATGTTATACGCCCACGTGTTAAATCATAGGGTGAAATTTCCACAGTTACACGATCACCTGGTAAAATGCGAATGTGGTGCATACGGATTTTACCAGAAACGTGAGCCATGATTTCGTGTCCGTTTTCCAATTTCACCTTAAAAGCAGCATTAGGTAATGTGTCAACAACGATCCCATCGATCTCGATCTTATCCTGCTTCGACATGAATTCTACAACGCCTCCTTACTGAATAATGAAATGACTTGGCATAAATAGCCATCTATCATTCTACCAAACAAAATCAAAAAAAGCCAAGAAAACATGCACTTTTTCCTGACTTTTTTATTCTTTCAACAATTTTACCAGTGCTTTTGGCACATGACGAGGCCCTCGCACCGATTTGATCCCATATTCTTTTAAGCGTTCCAAAGTAAATTCTGAAATATCATAACGCTTTTTCAGCTTTAAACGCATAGCTTTCTGCATATGAATATTTTCATCCTCAAATACATGATCCAGATTGGCTTCTATGATCTCACATTGATAGAAGATACTGGAATAAGGACTTGATACGTATAAGAAAACAATATCCTTTTCATACATAGCTACCGACTGTTTCCAAAGCGTGGTATCGGTATTATCAAAAATATGGACCATATCATAATATTTGGCATTGGCAGGCACGAGCCAATATGGATCAGGACTATTGATCATATAGCTTTGTTTAACCACATCCATGATTTCTTCATCACTGAGCGTATCATCCAGACAAACTGAGATCCAACTCTTTTTATTCATATGATAGGCGGGATAAAAGCCGGGTTCCAGTATCTTTACAGCACATTGTTCATCCAGCTTCACATTCAGTATATCGATAAAGCCCGGTGCTTTTTCTTTTAATTTATCGGCTTTGATATGTTGTATGATCCCAAACCATTTTCCATTCTTAGGATGGCGAAATACACCACTAAGCGGATCTCTCTTCCATAAAAATTCCGGACTAACCTGATATTCCTCCAATATCCTTTGTGCAATTCGATTGGCCTGTCTGGATACAAAAGGCGTTTCCTTAAAACAGTGTTCTCGTATATCCTTTAACAATGCGATATATGCTTCCCGAATCTCGGAAACAAAGGTCCCGTTTTGACTTTCGATTCGATAGTTAACATATTCTTCATCCAAGGCCGTATCCCATATCGTCCCCTTTACATGACCATCCTTAAACACAAATACAATCGCTTTAAAACCGGGAACCTGATTTCTGACATAACAATATCCCTTTTCTTCTTTGATAAAGCCATAAGATACAAGCAAGTTCCAATCTACCGTATACTTTTTAAAGATCTCATCTTCCAGCATCGTTTTCTCCCATACGCTCCAATAAGATTTCCAAGCCCTGTGATACGGTACTTTGTGGATCATCCGTTACATAGACCGGACAGTTGACTAAACTCTGCAGGTTTTCCTTCAATCCCTTTAACAACATGGTCCCGCCGCAACAAATGATTCCTCGCATGCGTACATCTTCCTGTTGTTCAGGACTCAAGCCGGACAAAAACTGATAGATCCATCTGGCCCATTGTTCACACAATGGATATAACACCGGAACCAGCATATTTTCATCCAACTGCAAAGACATCAATTTTTGACTTTGCATATTCACACCCTGCACCAACATGGTTTTCGGTTGTTTCTGCATCTGTGTCTGCCCGATGTTGATTTTGATCTTTTCAGCCATGGAATCGCTGATCTGCATATGACAACTTTGACGCAGCCATTTTTGGATCAGCAAATTAACATGCCTTCCCGCTACTTTATACTGACTGCTTCTTTGCATCTGCCCGTTACTGAATACGGCAATATCACAATTAGAAGAACCCAGATTTAATACACAGCTGGCAACAGGAATAAACAGATTTAACTGCGCACCGATAGCCGCCACCCAGATTTCCTGTTCAAAATAAACACGATAGGCTCCAAACTCTAATAAATGCTGTTTCAATTCTTCTCTTTGTTGACGATTTAGCGCCATCGGATAACTAAACAATAGAACCGTCTTCTTAAACATTCGAAAAACTTTATAGTCATAGATCAGCTGTTCCAACAAAGCATGTAAGGCATCAAAGTCAATCTTGTTTTGTGATAAAGGCGAAATGACACGGATTTTTTGATCTAAAGATTCTTTCATTTCCTTTGCCTCATCACCGATGGCAAGTACATTGTCTTTTTGATCTAATGCGACCATGCAAGCCTCATCAAAGAGCAAACCTTCGTTTTCCATGACCAGTCGAATTTTATCGGCTCCTAAATCAATACCTACTCGAATCATAATCTTCATCACTTTCTATATATAATATAAGTATAGCATAGTTAAAAGTCAGACTCTATGTTATACTATAAGTGCGCATTCATGTATAAATCATGAAAATAGAAATCATTTCTTCAGAGAATAAAAAAATGGAAATTCCAACCGACTTTACACTTTTGACGATCGTAGAGCATTTGGAAACGGAAAAAGGAAAACAATATCTGGATTATTGGTTGGATTGGGAAGAATTATTTACCCAAATTCATTTGCCCATATGGATTCTAACGCAAGATGAAAGCACAACCATACAGAATTTTTTGAATACGTATGCCACCAGTCTTCAAGCAGGAAAAAGTACCAATAAAGATTTATTTGATCAACTTGGCTGTATTCGTCAAAAATTTGTTTTTGGAAAAACTTATACGATCTTAGATCCGGCGATTTATCTTTTTTATCAGGATACGCTTGTTTATAAGTCGATTCGTACCCACAACAAAGCTATTGGAGAGGCTTATTTAAAAGGACTGGATATCCAATATAAAAATTTTGTGGAAAATTTCAGAAAAAAATTGACATCCAAAAAAGAATTTGTTAGTATAAGAAAGCGCTAAATGAATGGAGGCTTAGCTCAGTTGGGAGAGCATCTGCCTTACAAGCAGAGGGTCAGCGGTTCGAGCCCGTTAGCCTCCACCATTATTATTTTGTGCCGACTTAGCTCAATTGGTAGAGCAACTGACTTGTAATCAGTAGGTTGTGGGTTCGATTCCTATAGTCGGCACCATTATTTTTGACCCGTTAGCTCAGCTGGTAGAGCATTTGACTTTTAATCAAAGGGTCGGGCGTTCGAATCGCCCACGGGTCACCACTTTGCAGGTGTAGTTCAATGGTAGAACTTCAGCCTTCCAAGCTGACTACGTGAGTTCGATTCTCATCACCTGCTCCACATTGTCTCGAAAGCCTTTAGATGAAGGCTTTTTTATTTTTTTCCTGTTCATGACAAATTCAATACAAACCATATTTCACTTTCTATCCAATAAATAGAATCAGCCGACTAACTCCATTATAATCGGCTGATATTTTTTTACTCCTTAAAGAATGCTTCATAAATATCTTTTAGTTGCTTGGTTTCTTCTTCTGTCATTTCTCTTTCATTAGGATCATAGCTATCTACTGTTCCAATATGAGAATTCTTTACTTTTCCATCTTTCATCTCTACGACCATCGGTACATACAAGGTGAGCTGACCATCTTCATTCGTTTCCATATACTCACCCAAATAATTGATGATTCTTTCCTTTTGTTCATCATCATACAAAAGATTATGATCTTCATCTCTGGTCTTAATATAGTAAACCTCTTTCTGATGCTCCTGTGCCACTTCTTTTAAAACCGGTGCAGCATCCTGGCACCATGGACAATCTTCATAGCCAAAATAATATACGCCATCTTCCTGATCCTCTAGTTTTTGTAACACATCTTCCATCGTTAATGCTATAAACCAATCGTCTTTTTGGCTATCCGTTTCATCAATACTGCAGGCAGACTGCTCCTCACAACCTTTCGGAGTCTCAGTCTTTGTTTCCTGTTGCTTATTGATCAAGATCCATAGAACAACACCACATATCATAATTCCTGTACATAGAGTAAATAAGGCAACTTTTCTTTGGTTCATTAAAATTCTCCTTGTTGTTGATTTTTATCTATTGTATACGAATATACCTATAAAAACTATATATTAACTCTAATTTTATTGATCTTGATTTTGTTTGTCCCTGATAGTACATTCAATTTTAGAGAACATTTCTTTCATTTGATAAAAAATCATTGTTTCTTTCTTTATAGAATAGTAGTTCTTTGTTCCTTCTTTTCGCAATTCAAGAAGACCGGCATTCTTTAAGATTTGTAAATGATGCGATACAGCCGGTCTTGATAGATAGGTATGTTGTGCAAGCTCATTAACACGAAGTTCCTTTGGCTCTTGTTCCAACAATGTTAAAAGGATGAGCTGTCTGGTTTCATCTCCCAAAGCTAAAAAGACTGTGCGCAAACTTAAAAAATCTTTACGGAGATCTTTGATCCTTTTTTGACACGCTTCCTGCAACGAATTATCGACTTTGGACATGAAGCGCCTCTCTTTGTACACCACGTGCATACTTTATAGAAGGATACCCTATCACAAGCGTTGTCTGTACTTTTTTACCTTTAGGAATTTTCAACATTCGCTTCAACTTTATAGAAGTATGAGCTGCCAGTGTAAAAAAACCACTGTATAAAACGCCAAGACCATGTGCTTTGGCCATAAGTGCCATGGCCGAAGCCGCCAATACCGCATTCGTTTTATCCTTACCGACAACAACGATTACCAAAGGTGCCTTTTTGAAAAAGAAATGATCATCAATTAGAAATTCTCTATATCTTTTACTAAATAAATTCAGCCCTTTTAAAAGTTTTCGAAACAAATGTACGGCAATCTTTTCTGCCTGCTCCTGCTCTTCCTGCAACAAGATCAGTTCCACATCTCGCATATTTCTGGCAGTAGGCATATAACGAGCTGCTTCCAGGAGATCTTGTATCACATCGTTTGAAATCTCTTTTTTCTGAAATTGGCGTACAGAACGATTTGTTTGAATAGTGTATAAAAATTCTTTAGGATCCATTTCCTTTTGATCGCATTGAATGGGTTCTTGATCAAAGCCTGTCATCGTTACCGCATTTTGTGGACAGATTGCCACACAATGACCACATTTCATACAGTCCTGCGATTGAATTTGTGCTTTGTTTTGTATCAGTCTGATATTTTGCTCCGGACAATCTTTGATACATTGTCTGCATCCTATACATTTTTGCACATCAATCTTTATGTCATGTTTCATACTACTTCCTCCAGTTTTTGAATCAACAGCTTTGCGACAGTTCTGGATGACCATGGATTTTGCCCGGTAATCAGTCTTTGATCCTCAATCGCATAGCTTGTAAAGAATCTTTTCTTTGAATAAAATGCTCCCTTTTCTTTAAGAGCATCTTCCGTAGAAAAAGGGACCAGGTTTCGTTTCCGGCTTAACAACTCTTCTGTGTTGGTAAAGCCTGTCACATGTTTATTTTTTAGTAGAGGTTGCCCGTTACCATCACTTAGAGGCAATAAACCAACTACACCATGGCATACGGCACTGATATATCCTTTTTGTTCATAAATCGTTTCCGCAATCTGTTTCAGTTCTGTATTCTCTACAAAATCCCACAGGACACCATGTCCTCCGGTATAATAGATTGCCTGATAGGCACAGGGATCGATCTCTTGCGGCTTTTGGGTCTTTGCCAAAGCTCGATCGATAAAATCTCTATCTTTATACCATTTATAATCGATAGAATCAGCATATTTTATGGAAACCGGATCAATAGGCACATAGCCACCTGCCGGACTGACAAAATCCACCTCATAGTTCATCTTGACCATTTCATCATAAAAATGAATCAGTTCTCCCAACCATAAACCGGTCGGCTTATCAATTGCTCCATATGTGCTTATATTGGTTTCTACGATCAGTATCTTTTTCATCGTTACATTCCTTTCGTTTATTCGTTTGAACCACTATACCATAAACCGATTGTTGTTGTCTGATTGGTAAAGAAAGTCTTTCCCATTCAATTTGAATATGTTAAGGACTAATTTCTGATATTAGTAAATCTCATCGATTCTTTATGTAAAAAACTTGCATGTCTAAAATTCAACATGCAAGTTCATTTACTATTGATTATTCATCCCCCAGTTTGCTGGCGACAAACCATCCTGCAATAAAAGAAATCAGACCTATAACGATCATCATAATCGAGGATTGACTCCAGTCCGTTTTTAATAGGATTGCTACAGGACTGGCCGTTATCAAACCAATGATAGCATAATACGCTGATGTTTCCCAACGCATTAAAATCCATTCAATTAGCTTAGCAATCGCAAAAATACCAAAAACAACGCCAACACCGAACGGAATCATCACCATACAGCAGTTGATGAAAGCCGGTATATCAAAACTTGTAATAGCATCTACAGTTTGATTTACATAAGATAAAATCGTTTCATAATAACCTAAAAGCATCAACATCATAGACCCACTCACACCAGGAATAACCATGGTAGCCGCTGCAATGATTCCCACAAACAGCAAAACAAGAAATTGTAAAAGATCCACTTGAAGCCTTTGTGCTGAACCACTATCTTCTCCTATAACAGCCATACCAACCACAATAGCAAAGAAAATCAACAAAGGAATCCAATTACTTGATTTTACGGGATTTGATCCTTTTACCTTTTTTAAAATAAATGGCAGGCTTCCGACAATCAAGCCGCAAAACGCAAAATTTGTCGGAATGGGATAGTTCTGTAAGAGAAATTCAAACAGGCGGGATAAAATAACAATAGCCAAAGCAGCACCAAAGAAAATTGGCAATAATAACTTCATACTACTTTTAAATTCACTCTTTAAATGAGTAATAGAGTGAATCAACTTATCATACAATCCCATGGCCACCATCATCGTGCCACCACTTACTCCCGGAATAATGTTGGCAATACCAACAATCATTCCCTGAAGAATCATCTTTATCATAGGTACCTCCTTAAAAACCATGTATGAAATATATCATAGAAAGACATTATCTACAAATTAATATTTCGTATAGATACAATACGCTTGTATTTACAAAGTCCCTTTTTTATAATGGATAAAAAGAAATGGAGGTCTGTATGAATAAAAATATCATTGCGATGCTTCTCTATTTTTTAGCCGCTCTATTATTTCTACTTTATGTATTTATTAAGACACCGACCGTTCTGGCAGGATGCATCATTTTGATCATCGCCGTTATTTACTCTCGGATGAATAAAAAATCTTCTTAAAGAAAATGACAATTCCCTCTCAGGAATTGTCATCGTTCAACGAATTCAATAAAATTTTATAAGTTTTGTGTCACTTCAACTTTTACTTTGTTTTCTGCTTCCAGATCATATGTGATCTTTGCGACTTCATCCAAATGATGTTTTAAGATACCTTGTACCGTATCAAAAACCTCATCTTCTTTTTCCTGAGATGGACAGTCATACTCAATACTGGTCACAACATGTTTTTTTGTAGAAATAGATTTCAATTCATCAATTGCACTCATATTCATATACCTCGTGCTTTTAGTCTAATCTGTTTTTTACCGTTTGTCAAACCGCATAGTAATTTAGAATGTCTGCCGGCTTTAACTGACTTTTTTGGGCAAAATCCATATCCTGAATCAATTTCCCTTCATTTAAGATAAACAGACGATTTCCATTATCCAAAGCATCCTGAATATTATGCGTGATCATTAACGCTGTCATATGCTCTTTTTGAATCAGTTCATTGGTAATTTCCAGAATCTTTTGCGCACTTTTAGGATCCAGAGCCGCTGTATGCTCATCCAATAATAAGATCTTTGGCGGATTTAACACAGCCATCATCAAAGCTACCGCCTGTCTTTGCCCACCGGATAAAAGTCCGATCGGTGTCTTTAAACGATCTTCCAAGCCCATGTCCAAGGTTTTCAGCTTTTCCTGAAAATAGGCACGATCCTGTTTATGCACCGCCAGAGAAAACTTTCCATATTTCCCGGAAGAATACGCCAAAGCAAGATTTTCTTCCACCGTTAGATGCGGGGCTGTTCCATGCTCCGGGTTTTGAAACAAGCGACCGATATAGCGAGCCCGTACATGCTCCTTCTGTCGTGTAATATCTTCCGAATCCAGAAAAATCTTTCCCTTCGCCGGTTTTAATGCACCTGTAATCACATTAAACAATGTACTTTTTCCGGCCCCATTACTGCCCAGCATCGTGATAAAATCACCATCCTGGATCGTAGCGCTGAAATCCTCCAATGCGACTTTCTCTAAAGAAGTGCCTTTATTGAAAATGACCGATATATTTTCTAATTTAAGCATTTTCTTTTTCCCTCACTTTCTTTAGATACGGAATGGAAATAGTCAAGGCAACTAAAATGGCAGACATCATATTCATATCGGTTGCCGGAATGCCAAACTGCAGGGCAATCGTGTAAAGCACCCTATAAATACAGGCTCCCACGATGGCACTGGCCAATCCAAAACCAATCGTCTTTTTGCGCAGAATCGCTTCTCCGATAATGATACCAGCCAATCCTAATACCATCATCCCGGTTCCTCCGGTCACATCGGCAAAGTTTTGGTATTGGGCCAGTAAAGCACCGGATAAGGCAACTAGTCCATTGGATAGAGACATACCTAAAAATTTCATGGTATCTACATTGATACTGCTGGATTTGACCATCGTTTCATTATCGCCGGTCGCCCGCAACATCAAACCGGTATTGGTCTTAAAGAAGGCAAATAAGAGTAACCCCACACAAACACTGATTACTACCAGGACCAAAAAAGTAAACGGAATCATCGTAAACACGGAATCCGTATTCAACAAGGCAATATTGGGAGAGCCGGACATGATCCTAAGATTGATGGAATAAAGAGCGGTCATGGTCAAGATTCCGGCCAATAACGCATGAATTTTCATTTTTGTCTGTAAGAATGCTGTGATCAAGCCACACACACAGCCCGCCAGAAATCCTAACAAAAGTCCCAGTATCGGATGCCCCTGTACCGTACATACCGCACATGTAGCCGCACCGGTCGTAAAGCTTCCATCTACTGTCAGATCGGGAATATTTAAAATTCGAAACGAAATATATACGCCCAGAGAAAGGATGGAAAAGATCAATCCTAACTCTAACGCTCTTTCAAGTATTGCCAAGGACACAAAGCTCACTCCTATCTTACATCATCACTAAATGTTCGTTATTTTGAATATCTTCCGGTAAGATAATTCCTAAAGTATCTAATACCTTTTGGTTCACATAAATATTCAAATCATCTTTAAAGACCTTTACCGGTATATCGGCAGGACTTTTACCTTTTAAAATTTCATCCACCATATTGGCTGTTTCTTTACCTAAATTTTCATAATCGATACCAACCGTCGCAAAACCACCGTCCTGCACCATGGAATCAGCTCCGGTATAGAATGGAACACCGGCATCGAGTGCAATTTGTGATAGAGCTGCCATACCACTGGCAACCGTATTATCATTTGGTGCTAATAAGATATCCACTTGTTCACATAGAACACTGGCAGCACTCTGCAGCTCGGTTAAGTTAGAGCCGGTACCTTCCTGTAATGTCAATCCGTTTTCTTCACAGTATTTCTTTGCCTTTTCTAAGTTTGCCTTGGAATTGGCTTCACTGGCATTGTACAAGAATCCAACTGTCTTGACTTCAGGATTGATTTCTTTAGCTAAGTCTAAGATCTGATCGATCTGTACTTCATCGCTGGTTCCTGTAATATTGCCGGATGGTTTATCCATATCTTTGACTAATCCTGCCCCAACCGGGTCACTGACGGCACTGAATACGACCGGAATCTCATCGGATACATTAGCCGCTGCCTGCGCTGTCGGCGTGGCAATGGCAACGATCGCATCAACCTTTTCATCCTGATATTGTGACATGATCGAAGTCAAATTACTTGTCTGTCCGGAAGCATCAGTAAAATCATATTTTATCGTCTCTCCGTCTTTATACCCCAGCGTTTCCATCTGTTCTACAAACGCATCGCGAATCGTGTTGAGTGAAGTATGGCTCACTAACTGAGAAACACCTACTGTCGGAATATCCGAACCGGATGAGGAACATCCAAACAATACGCTGCAAGTCAATGCGGCAGCTGCCAATTTTGATAAAGTTTTCATTTTGTCTTCTCCTTTTCTTTATCATTGTTTGGATAGCAATTCGCGGGTATAAAAGAAAAAAGTCCCATGTCAAAATACTTTGACACAGGACAAATCGTTTCTTGATCTGCGGTACCACCTGTATTGGTAAAAATACCCACTCATATAAAATGCTATCACATTTCTCTTGTTGTAACGTACAAGTCACGTCTTGGCTACTCACTCGTTTTCACCTTGCCCTTGGAAGTCCATTTGCAGAACTGTTACGATCAGGCTTTCACCACCCCTGACTCGCTTGGCGCACATCTTTCTGTTTGATCTCTTCCGCCTTGGTTTACTATAGGATACTCCATAAATGAAAAGAACGCAACATTTTTATGAAAGAAATTTTCAATTTATTCTTTTTCCATTCCTTCACTGTATGCCAGGCGATCTTCCTGCGTAATCTTGCGTTGCACCCGACATGGATTGCCAAAGGCAATAACGCCTTCCGGAATATCTTTGGTTACGATGCTTCCAGCACCGATGATAGAATCCTTTCCGATCGTTACCCCCGGACAGATGACACAATTAGCTCCGATCCACACATTTTCACCAATGGTAATGGGTTTGGACGTATTCATTCCTTCTTTGCGCTGTGCTGGAAACACGCCATGCCCGGCACATGCTATGCTTACATTCGGTCCAATAAAAACGCCATTTCCAATATGTACCGGTGATGTATCCAATATCACACAATTATAATTAATGACACAAAATCCATCAAAATGAATATTAAAGCCATAATCACAATGAAATCCCGGCGCAATATTGACATGATCGCAACAAGTACCAAATAAAGTCTGTAAGATTTCTTTGTTGTCAGGATCTTGATCATGTGACTGACAAAGCTTTCTTGTCTTTTCCTGTAAGGTAAATGGTGTTTTAGTAAAGTGCGCTACATAGCCTTCTTTGCTTTGAATCCTCTTTTTATAATCCATACATTCTCCCGTAGAAAAAAAGTTCCGTGCCTGCACAGAACTTCTTCTTTCTATTTTACTTCATGTGTCCAACCGTAGGTATCTTCCAGATCACCCCACTGAATACCAGTTAATGTATCATAAATCTTTTGTGTCAAAGCACCGGTTTTAAAGTCGTTGATCTGCACGACATCACCCTTATAATACAATTCCCCAATCGGACTGATAACAGCAGCGGTTCCGGTTCCCCAGGCTTCCTGTAATGTACCATCATGTCCTGCTTTCATCAGATCGTCGATGGCCAAATGTCTTTCTTCTACTTTGTAACCCCAGTCACGCAAGATGTGTAAGATGGAATCACGTGTAACGCCTGGTAAAACCGTTCCTTCGGTCGGTGCTGTAATGATCGTATCGTTGATTTCAAACATTACGTTCATAGAACCTACTTCTTCCACATATTTACGTTCTACACCATCTAACCATAATACCTGTGTATAGCCTAAAGCTTCGGCTTTGACCTGTGCCGCTAAAGAACCGGCATAGTTTCCACCACATTTTGTGAATCCGGTTCCACCCACTGTTGCACGAACAAATTCATCTTCTACATAAATCTTAACCGGATTGACACCTTCCGGATAATATGCACCTACCGGTGAACAAATAATGATAAACTTGTAAGAGTGCGAAGGATGTACGCCGATAGCCTTTTCCGTCGCAAACATATATGGACGAATATACAGAGATTCGCCTTCACCTGTTGGAATCCAGTCTTTTTCCACACGAACGATTTCTTCTACAGCCTGTACAAAATCATCTTCTTCAATGATCGGCATGCTTAAACGTTTATTGGAATTGATAAAGCGTCGTGCATTCATTTCCGGGCGAAACAACAGGATACGTCCATCTTTGGCTTTGTACGCTTTCATTCCTTCAAAGGTTTCCTGCGCATAATGT
>NZ_JAXKBY010000024.1:0-17086 GCF_036552745.1 Faecalicoccus sp. | reverse complement strand
GTCTATAATCGTGAATCAATTCTTATGGATATAAGATTGTCTATAACTATGATGATGATACTGGATTTGAAATAGACAACTAAATCATATTAATTTTATGTGTAAAATATGTATAATTATGTTATAAGATTGTTATAGATTCATGAAATATTTAAGAGGAGAAAGTATATAACAAACAAGAATTTGTATATTGCGAATATCGTAAGTGGTGGTTTGATGATATTGATGGCACTGATCTGTTATTCCGGCGTGGGGAATTTATCCAACAGTGGATCTTCATGGTCGGATTATGCATCAGCCTTATCGAATTCTTTAAGTGGTTTGAGCTTTGCCTGCATATTGTATTACATTGATTTACTGCTGGTGATTTTATTAGTCATTGGCTGGGGATTAAAGATTTTCTATTTCAAAGAGAAAAAGGAAATGACTGTGATTCCTTTTGTGATTAGTGTGGTAGCTTTATTGTTTGAGATCTATGGGGTTTCTACGGTCAGTGCTCTTTCCAGTGTCGCAAGAATGGATTTTGGTGGTATGTTATCTTCTGCCTATAATCTTCAAAACATTGAGTCCATGAAAATTCCGTTTATTATTTTATTTCTTGCGCATATCTCGTATTTGATTGTTGCCATCCTCTTTATGCGTATGGATAAAAAAGGGGAAAGTGTGAATAGTACAAAATTTGAACAGGGAACAGAAAATTTAATTAAGAAGCTGCAGTCATTTGCCAAAGATCCAAAGGGTAAGAAAACATTGATTGTTATTGTATCTGTGTGTGTCGCTGTTTTAGTAGGATGTGTAGGCTTTGGTTTATACAACATGTTTAAAAAGACACCTCTTGATCTTGTTTCCGATGTCCAGGTAACTTTCTCCGGCTATGATGGTGAGGGAAGTGCAACGGTAGAAGGGACTGCGGATTATGATCATACCAATGCGAATATTACTTCATTTATTTATGGTGTAACTTATGAAGTTGAAAATAATGGTGAACTATCAAATGGGGATGAAGTTACAATTACAGCCAATTATTCTAAGGAAACGGCCAATAGTTTAAAGTTGGATGTTACTAAAGCCTCGAAGACGATTGAGGTAGAAGGCTTAGAAGAGAGGTGTATCGCACCTGGGATGATCTTTCTAAAGAAGATCAAAAAACGGTGTTAGACAGAGCCTATGATAAAGTAATGAAAAAGGCAAAGGATACAACGTATCAATACTTTGGAAAAGAAACAATTACCGTAAATTCATTGAATCAAATCGCAGCTTACTATACATATGCAAAGGGAAGTGGAGAAGGCTCTTTGAAGCTGATTTATAAAGCAGATATTACTTCAACATATGATGGTGATACGGTTAATCATGTAGAGTATTATATGGCTACTGCATCGGGCTTAAAACCGACAAAAGATGGTATTGGAAAGATCAGCGTGGATGTATCTTATTTGTATTCACAGGATGATAGTGAGCAGGAAGCCATCGAGGATGCCGAAGACTATCGTGTAGATGTAGAAGATAAGATCGATATTGAGAAATAAAAAACTTGAAAAATCTTAATGAAATCTTTATACTGCATTTCGTGGAAAGTAAGTAGGAGATGTGTATGGAGAATATTCTTGGAATTGAAAAGCCGTCAAAGCTGTTAAGAAGTTTTGCGATTCCCAGCATCATTTCAATGCTGGTAAGCTCATTATATAATATTATCGATCAGATTTTTATCGGTCAGGGTGTTGGTTATTTAGGGAATGCGGCCACCAATGTTGCGTTCCCTTTAACTACGATTACACTGGCTATCTCGTTGTTGATTGGAATCGGATCGGCTTCTCGTTTTTCTCTTTATCTAGGTGCTAAAGAAAACGATAAGGCAAGACACGTGATTGGAAACGGAATCATGGCTATGTTGATCAGCAGTGTGATCTATGTGATTCTTGTGTTCTTGTTTCTGACACCTTTGATGCGGGCCTTTGGGGCTACAGATCGTATTTTGCCTTATGCCCTGCAATATACTTCGATCACGACATTAGGAGCGCCGTTTTTGATCGGTACTAATGTTCTCAGTAATATGATTCGTGCCGATGGCAGTCCAAAATACTCTATGGCTTGTATGTTGGTTGGTGCTGCCATGAATACGATTCTGGATCCGATCTTTATCTTTATTTTCGGCATGGGTGTGGCCGGGGCTGCCTGGGCGACTGTGATCGGTCAGGTTGGTTCGTTTGTGGTCGGTGCGATTTACTTAAAAAACTTTAAACATGTTCAACTGGAACGAAAAGACTTCCGTTTTTCTCTTCATCAAACGCTGGAAACGGCGGCTATCGGTATCAGTGCATCGATCAATCAGTGTGCCATTCTTGTCGTGCAGATCGTTTTAAATAATTCACTGGTATATTATGGTCAGTTTTCCGTCTATGGACAGGATATTCCGTTGGCAGCCTGTGGAATCGTGATGAAGGTCAATTCGATCTTGATGGCCGTAATTATTGGGATTTCACAAGGAACACAGCCCATCGTTGGTTTTAACTATGGTGCTAAATCGTATGAAAGGGTACGTCAAACCTTGCGGCTATCTTTAAGCTATGGTTTGGCTGTTTCGATCATTGGCTGGGCTTGTTTTCAGTTATTTACGGCACCGATCCTTTCCTTGTTTGGAACTGGCGATCCATTATATTTTGAATTTGCCATACATTTTATGAAGATCTTTTTATCCCTGACTTGTGTGATCAGTATTCAAATTATTTCCTCAGGTTATTTTTCAGCGGTTGGTAAACCGTTAAAAGGTATGGTGCTTTCTTTGACAAGACAGGTATTGTTCTTTATACCGCTGGTCTTGATCCTACCTCATTTTTTAGGCTTAGATGGAATCATGTACAGTGCGCCGGTTGCGGATGGCGTAGCCTTTATCGTTTCCCTGATTTTTGTCTTACGGGAATGGAAGCATTTAAAACGTCTGGAAATAGAAGGATAAAGCAGCGAAACACAAAACGGTTTACATATTGTTTTGATAGGCTTATAATGATGTTGTGAAAATAAATAGGCAACCATTCGACCTATTGTTTGACTCGTATAATGGAAATTATACGAGTTTTTTCTTTGGGAAATACCCAATTTTTTAGGGGAGTGTGGTATCATAAAGATATGAAAAAGATGGATCAAGTTAAGGGCAAGCTGATTGTTTCCTGTCAGGCTTTGCCGGAAGAACCGCTGCATTCTTCCTTTATTATGGGCCGTATGGCCGTCGCAGCAAAACAAGGTGGCGCCAAAGGAATTCGTGCCAATAGTGTGAGTGATATCATTGAAATCAAAAAACAGGTAGATTTACCGGTCATTGGTATCATTAAGCGCAACTATGGCGATAATCCGGTTTACATCACACCGACAATGAAGGAGATTGATGAGTTAATGGAAGCCGGTCCGGAAGTAATCGCTTTAGATGCGACTTGTCATGTACGTCCGGATGGAAAGACATTGGATGAATTCTATAAAGATATTCGTGCTAAATATCCGGAACAGCTTTTGATGGCGGATTGTTCAACTTTGGATGAAATGTTGCATGCCGCTGAATTAGGATTTGATTTTGTCGGTACTACTTTGGTAGGATATACCGAAGAATCAAAGGGATTGCATATTGAATCCAATGATTTTGAAATCATCCGTGAACTGGTTTCTAAGATCGATCGTCCTATCATTGCCGAAGGAAATATCGATACACCGGAAAAGGCAAGACGTGTTTTGGAGATTGGTTCTTACAGTGTAGTTGTAGGTTCCATCATTACGCGTCCTCAGGTCATCACAAAAAGATTTGTAGATGCGATTCAATAAAAGACCTTTTAGAGGTCTTTTTTGTTATAATGGGGATATTGGAGGTGCAGTATGTTAACCAAAGAACAATGTGAAGTGATTCTTTCGCGTTGTATGCAAAGTGAAGCGGATTTTGCGGAGCTTTTTGAAGAAGATACGACCAGTGAAGAAATCTCAATGTTAAATGGTGATGTCGAAGAGATGAACCGTGTGGTTCGTGCGGGCATTGGAATTCGTCTGTATAAAGGTGTACAGTCCGTTTATGGATATACAAATGAGTTGGATCAGAATACAGTTTTTGCGCTGGTGGATGATTTAAAAAGCGCTTTGGGTACAAGTAATCAGGAAGTAACAATCCGTCTAACGGAATCGGTGATTGAAAATCATCATCCGATCGTCAAAAATCCGATCGAAGCCTCTTTAGAGGAAAAGGTAGCGTTGTTGAAAAGAGCGTATAAAGCAGCTAAAGAAGCAGATGATCGCATTGTAAAAGTGACCGGCTCTTTAAGCAGTGTGCGCCAGAAGGTACAAATTTCCACCAGTGAAGGAAAATTTGTCAAGGATACACGAACTCGTGTGCGTATGCCCATCACAGCTTTTGCGCAGGATGCTTCTTCTATGCAGTCCGGAAGCGACAGTCCGGGAGCCAGTCAGGGATTGGAATTCTTTGATCAGACCACACCGGAATCGATTGGAAAAGAGGCCGCACGCACAGCATTGGTTTTATTAGAGGCAAAGGACTGTCCGTCAGGAAAAATGCCGGTAGTCATCGATAATGGCTTTGGTGGAGTTATTTTCCATGAAGCCTGTGGTCATTCTTTGGAGGCCACATCGGTTGCGAAAAACCAGAGTGTCTTTACCGGAAAGTTGAATGAAAAGATTGCCAGTGATTGTGTAACGGCTATTGATGATGGTACGATTCCGGGTGCCTGGGGCAGTGAAAATATCGATGATGAAGGAAATCCTCAGTTTAAACGTGTCTTGATCAAGGATGGTGTTCTTCAAAGCTACATGATTGATCGCTTAAATGCCAGACGCATGCATATGGGAAGTACCGGTTCCGGTCGTCGTCAGTCGTATAAATTTGAGCCGACATCTCGTATGTCGAATACGTATATTGCGCCGGGAAAGGATTCTTTTGAAGATCTGTTTACCGGTATTCAAAAAGGATTGTATGCCAAAAAGATGGGTGGCGGCAGTGTCAATCCACAAACCGGGGAGTTTAACTTTGCGGTCAACGAAGGCTATATGATCGAAAACGGAAAGATCACGTATCCGGTAAAGGGCGCATCCTTAATTGGAAACGGAAAAGATATCTTGATGAACATCGATAAAGTCAGCAACAATCTGGAAAGAGCACAGGGGATGTGTGGTTCGGCTTCCGGTAGTATTCCGGTCGATGTCGGACAGCCGGCTATTCGTGTTTCCAGTATTACAGTAGGAGGTACGGCAAATGAATAGACTGCCGTATGATACCTACTTATTTTAGTAAAATTTCAAGCTGTATATCTTCGGATGTACAGCCTTTTTCGTAGTACATGACTTTGATGAATGATTTTAAAAATATATTGACATTTTCAGCTGGTAAAGATGGATCACTTAGCATATCTATCGCTTTATGCAATGAGGCTATTTTTTCTTTTGTTGGCTTGACAGAACTTATGATTTGCTCTACGTTTTTCTTTTCGTTGAGAAGTGTTTTTTTATCTTTCTCTATCAATTCATTACGGTTCATAAATACATCTTTAGTGTAGATTCCGTTTTCTAAAAAGTCATACAAGCGATTTTGTTTTTCCTCTAAGTTCTCTAATTTTAGATCAATTGCTTTGATCATTTTTACTTTTTGATCCATTTCGCTTTCATCATTACTGGTAACTTTAATTTCAAAGTCTTCCAGCTTTTCTTTCAGTCCTTTTATGACAGCATCAATTACAGCATCCATATAGACGGATCTATTTTTACAATATTGAGTTCGACGACAAAAATATCTAGGTCTTTTTCCTTTTATCGTTTTACGTTCTACAGAAGATCCGCATTTCTTACATTTCAAAAGTCCAGCAAGTGGATTTTGTAAAACTTTAGAAGATTTGACTCTAGGAGCTCTGTGTTTTTCCTGAACTAGGTTGAATGTTTCTTCATCAATAAGAGCTTCGTGTGTATTTTCTATGACTAAATATTCCTGGTTACAGATGCGTTTAGATACTAGATTTTTCCCATCGACTCTTTTTATTGTTTTTGTTTTTTGCCAACAAAGATGACCTAGATAAACTTTATTTTGTAATATTCTATTAATATAGTCCGGGAGAAAATGTTCTGCTTTTCTTGGCCGTGCTCCCATTGCTTCTATCTCGTTCCCAATACGCCTAGCACCGACACCTTCAGCACTTCTTTTAAAAGCATATGTAACGTATGGGCCTTCAATCGGATCAACAACCAATTTTTGATGCTTTCCCTCCACTACTTTTTTATATCCATAAGGTGGTACAGGCCAAATATAGTTATTTTCTAATAACACGGATTGTTCACGTCCTCTGGCCATAATTTCTTTGATATAGTCCAAATATTCCGATCCCTGCATCAGTTCATTTTTAATGCTTTTCTCATCGTATTTATCAGATAAATCAAAAGACTTTCGAGGAGTAACAATTAGAGTATTGGTATATTTGAAAAGTCGCAATATCGTACCACAGTCAATCAAATCTCCACGGCTCAATCGTTGTGGGTCAACAACCAAAACACCACGGCATTCTTTATCTTGCATTCTTTCGAAAACATGATTGATTTCAGGGCGATCGTCAATGGTCTCACCGGAAACTACTTCTCGATATATATTTTCTTCCGGTATTTTGGCTTTGTAATTTAATAACGCATAGTTTTGCAGTATTCGTTCATGCTTGGCTAAAACTTCATCTATACTTTCATTTGGATCGTCTGCACGAGATTTACGTAAGTACATGATATAGTAAAACATAGTACCCATCCTTTCTTTTTATATCTAAATTTGGTAAAATGGGTACAGAAAAAGCATATATCGTGGTAGATAAACTTTTTCTGTACTGCAGATATGTGGTGTATCTGCATTCTGTCATATCCTCTCAGGTGGTGCTGAGAGGATTTTTTTATTGAAATGAATTAAGATTTATTAGTTTTGAAACAAAATCATTTGGTAAGCTAAGCATTTCCAATACGTCTTTTCCATTCATAAATCTATATTCCGCATAGGAACTAAATAGATTTATTATTTCGTTTAGGAATAATATCCTATGATCTTTGTATAAAATAGCATATAGGGCAATAATTACTGCAAAAATATCGTTTCTTCCTATTCCGTTTTTATAGTCTGTGTCTGTTATTTCTCCTCTGGCAATTTTCAACACCTGTCTTTTAGGTAATTCTTCTGTGATGTAATTTATAAAGATTTTATTTCCGTGAGCAATATTATTTCGGTATTTACGTAAAATAGTTAATCCCTTATTTAAAAATTCTTTCTTTTCATCCGAAGAGAAATGTATGTTCTTAAATAGAACTTCAGCCACAAATGTCTTATCATATCCTTTCAAAATTTCAAACCATTTGATCGCTGCTCCGAAAGGAATGTCATTAACAACAATCCAACAGGGAATATGGTTATGGTTGTTTTTATAATGACACACACTTTCATTTGCGCTATTTTGAATCTTTAATTTTATATCCCTAAGGATCTGTTGAGTTTCAAGTTTTGATCTGTAATTCTTCCGATATAAATAATCATTGGGATTGGTATTTTTTAAATCGTTATAATCTGTGAAAACACCGTATTTCTCAGAAACTATGTAAGATATTGATGACTTTAAAGCTTTTTCTACATATATGATGTATTTGAAAATAATATTGTTGAGCGATGTCTCAAAATTATAGAGAATATATAAATCATCAAATTCAATAGGTTCAATAAATTTATCAGATTTATCTCGTTCATATAAATCTTTATATCCATTAACTAAGGAGTAATATGATATAGTAGAAAGCTTAATTCGCGCCGAGTTTCTATCGGGTATAATTATATTTCTTGCTTCCAAAAGATTCAAAAGTTCATCGTATGTTTTGAATGGCTTATCAAAGGACGATGTTTGAGTACTCATAAAAGTAAAAACCTCCTTCTCTATGAAAAGGAGGTTTAAACTAGGCACATGAATTGCGCCCACTTCCGTTCCTTTTCATTATATAAGTTATGCCTGTTTTTATCAATACTTTTTTACATAGTCACCAACATGAATCTCTTTATCATCTTTATATTCAGTTAACGGCTTGATGTCTTCTTCGTTAATATTTAATTTTTCAGCCACTTTATATTCAACGTTGGAGAACGAACTTAAAATCGCATAACTTGAAGATTTTTTGGTCACTATTTTCTTGCAGACAGAGTAATTTTTTGACGTTTGAACTACATCCAGTGTTTCTTTTATGTTTTCATACGGTCCCAATGAATTTCCTTCTAAGTCTGTTAATTCATCAAATACTGTATATATCTGAACTTTATCACCTACCGTTAAATCTTCTTCTCCAACATCGATAATTAATTCTTTATTGCTAATGATTCTTACTACGTTGCCTAAATAGTTCTCGCCTTTGTTTACTTCCATTTCTTTTATCCTCCTGTAGATTTTATAAATTGCGCATATTTAATTCTAGATAGCCGATTCTTTTCATAATTTTCCGATGACCTTTCCCATACAGTGAACTTCTGAATTCTCATTCAAGTCAATATTTCCGAATTCAGGATTCAATGAATGTAAATATCCATTCTGAGCCTCTTTGATCAAAGCCTCGCCATCTACTAAATAGATACCAACTTCACCGATATCAACTTGATCCTGTTTCTTAACCAATACTAAATCCCCATCCATGTATTCCGGCTCCATACTTTTTCCATCAACCTTTAAAACATAATCTGCTTTTCTTGTTTTTGGAGTGTCCGGAACCATAATCGAACTTTCGTCTATATCGTCGGGTAAGTAATTTCCAACACCGGCGCTAGGTGAACATCCGTATAAAACTTTAGGAATCATTGGATATGATTCTTCTTTCATAGATTCTTGTTTTTCGTATTCATATTGCATATCCAGAAAAGAATCAGCCATTTTCTTTCCGTGTTCGCTTAATGAGCGATATTTTTTTATATGTTCTTTTTCTTCTATTGAAACAACAAATTGAGTTGTATTTCTCATTTCATCTTGCCAAAGGAAGTTTGCATCAATATTTAGTGCATCCATTATTTTTTGAACAGTAGCCATATTTGGCTCACTATTTCCTTTTTCATATCCAGTAAAAGTTGATTTTGCTACTCCAATTATATTTGCAATTTGCTTTTGAGTTAAATTAGCTGCTAATCTAGCTTCTTTTAGTCTATCTTTAAAAGCCATGTAAATCACCTCAATTCTATTTACATCTTCATTATATAGTCACTATATTGAATAATCAATACAAAAAGTTTGATAAATTCAAACTTTTATAAAGAAAAATATTGACAAAGTCGAATTACTCGACTAATATATGATTGAAAGTTGAGAAAAGCAAACTTTCGAGAAGGGAGGTTGATTAAATTGAACAAAATAGCCAAAGTTAATCATCCTGTAGTTAAGAATATAGTTAGGGTGATTAATGATAAAGGGTTCAAACAAAATGCAATTGCAGAGAACGCTGGAATGACACCTCAGGCATTATGTGACGTTATTGGAGATCGTAGAATTTTAAAAATTAATGAAATTGTGAGATTGGCTGCAGCCTTGGGCGTAGATGTTAGCGAACTCTTCAAAACAGATTAGGAGGTGGAGAGATGGAATCGACATTTAAAAAACTAGTAATCGACAATGAAACTGGAGAATGTACCTTAGATGGATTAGATCTGAATAAAGAACCAATCACATATTTAAAACTTGAATTTAAAGAAGGTCAATACGAACTTTATTTAAATTTTGAAACATTAAGCAGACAGAAAAAATAGAAGGAGTTCATTAGAACCCCATCTGTTGATTGATTAGTTTTGTTATTACATTAGCGGCTACATCACTGGCAATTGATAAAGAAGCGGATGAAAATTTCGAAAGTATTCCTTTTGTTTTATCCCAAACATTATCATCACGAATATTATCTAAAAATTGATGTCCGTCCCAAGTTAAAGAATCTACAAAAAATACTGATCCACCTATAAAAGACTTTATCTTGGCATTTATATATCCTGCTTCATTTAGCTTTTGGATAGTATATGTAATCTCTTCGTTAGAATAGTTTGGAATTGAAAAATCGCTAATTTGTAAATCATCTTTTATCGTAGTTTTATCTTCAATTTCAAGTAATACTAATCTAACTAAGTCGTGATCGAGTTTCATTATTTGCCCTCCTTTCCAAACTCATTATAGCAAGGACTGGAAAAAACGAAAGAATCAAGAAACTAATAAAGAACTCTTCAAAACAGATTAGGAGGTGGCGGAATGGAAGAGAAAAAGGAAGTCAAAATATATATCAAAATTGAAAATAAAGAAGAGATTGAGAATTGGGTGCATGGGTTGGTTGAACAGCTACACGATGCAAGTTTAGGGTTCGTAAAAGTCAGTAGAAAGTTAGTAGTTGATGGAAAAGAAATCGAAGAAAGTAAAACACCATTATCTTTTACTGCTAAATCAGAATATGGGGAATATAAACATTCCTTAAACCCTGAAGAGATACCAGGCCACACTTTTGATTATAAGCCTTAGGAAGATAGATATATGGAAACAATCACACTGCTAATCAATATAGGTACACTGGTATGTCAAATCATGATACTAGTTGCGCTTGTTCGTTCGGAAAACAAATGATTTCTTTTTAGAGAATACCGACAAAAATCGATTTGTTTTTACAGTGATTTCCAACTTTCCAGAAAGTTCAGGGAAGTAATATCTAAAGTCTATATCTGAGTTAGGTAATAAAGTAATCGGCTCATCTAACATAATCGGATCAGCGTCAAGCACTGGATAAGTTTGGGTGATGCCTAGCGGACTGGTCAATGAATACGTTGGCCCTTCATAATCCAAAACAGGATCTACTACTTTTTCATTTGATTTAAAGATGATGGACTTGATTGTAATTGGGACGTTGGAAACGTTTAACAAAGTGAAATCTATACATGGATAGTCATAGGATTTCAAATCACATTCAAATCCTTCGATTTGGATACGAGGACGATTAAAACGTCTTGTGTACCAAACGCTATAAAGAGCGACAAGCAAAGCTAACATGGAAATAAGGGTATCAATAGAAATATGGATGTCCATAAGATTACCTCGCAATCTATAAAAATTCTAACACGAAAGGGGATGGTAATAATGAACAAACTGCCTGAAAAAGATTTTATCCACACAGAAGCTTTCGAATGGGTGAATCGAACTAAAAAGGTAATCAAGGAAGATCCGAATATAACGATTGTAATTGATCAGAAAGTAGGACTAGTTGGATATGTCATTCTAGGATGCTTTATCGCTATGAGCCTGATTACAGTCATTATGGGGTCTGTTGCTGCATTTGGTTTTATCTTTGGATGAAAGGAGTAATGAGATGATTAATGTAACTGTGATTCCATCGAACGATCCACCAGAAGTAGTAAGGAAAAGATTGGAAGAAGCGGTAAGAGTTTTCTTCCTATCCGTTGAAAAAGAAAAAGCGCCTACTGCCGACCAAAGCAAGAGCGCTAAATAGTGGATTCTTTTAATAATCCAAGAACATTTTATCACAGAGAAAGGAAATCTACCACATGAAGGAAAAGAGTTTTACAATAGAACAATTTAAAGAGGCTTATCAAAAAGCTACTGTTTCTGAGGCTGCAGAATCTTTTAAACAAACAAAGGATATTGAAATAGGAATTGCTATGACGTTTATGTCCGTAATTCTTATAAAGAAAACAGAAGAAATTCTATTGGGTGAAGAAGAAAAAGCGCAATCACCGGCAAAAGTAGAGAGCGCTCAATAGTGGATTGTCTTTTTAATCCACTTCTATTTTAACACAAAAGAGAGGAGAAAAACATATGCAAAAAGAAGGTAACGTATCATGACCCTCGATGTATTTAGAGCTAAGCGCCTGTATTTCTCAGCTGAGGCGTTCCTGACCGATATGGGACGTCAACCGATAAAAAATGACTGGATCTACAAGATGGACGGACGGCCAATCGTGCAGTCCAAGACCTACCCGGCAGGCGGTGGAAACGGAACGAGCGTAACGCTTGGCCGAATCAAAGGTACCCACTTTTGGGTGTACCCCGAATGGTGCAAGAAAGAAGGAGATTAAAAATGTTTAAAAAAGAACCAATAACAATTACGGAAGAACAGTTTATTAAGGCAGCGGCGAAAGCCACGGAAAAATTTTTCGATGAAACGAAAGACCTTGAAATCATATTGCCGATGGGAATTATGGCCTCCTTTATTTCACGTGAATTATTCCATGCGGGGGAGGGACAGACTGATGGCAATGTGGAGGCTTAACTATGATCGACGATGTACTTGTTGATGTATTGAGACGTACCGGAAAGATGTCAAGAGCGGATCTTGTCAAGGCGCTCAACATTAAGTCCAAGCATCCGGACCGACAGCTCCGCAACATCAAGGAGCGAGTCAATCTCGGTACCGGTCGATTTGCCAACACACTGATCGTTGGCTTTAGTGACCGCAAGGGGTTACAAGCTCGCCGACACCGAGGCGGAGCTAACGCACTTTATAATCGAGACCAACCGTCGGCTGATGTCATTACAGGCGCAGCTCAGCAAAGCGTGGAGGATGAGAGAGGAGATTCGAAATGCGAACTGGGGACGGTAAACATATAGCCTTGTCTATTACGCAACCACTTATCCCAATCATCAAAGACCATCCAAACAAAATGGAGGTCATCATTAAATGTCCGTACTGCGGACATGAGACAAAGGTTGGACTGACTTATATGATCAGTGGCTTTGTAGGATGTAAAAGCTGCTACTTCGAAGAGGGTGGACTATTTGATACAACGATATATCTCAAGAGTTTTGATTATCTGTCTTACATAGATGGTCAATTTTACAAGGATGGTTACTTAGCCAACAAAAAGAAATGGAAAGAAAGGAAAAAGAAAATTGAACAACAGTACTAAATCCCTACGGGGGGGGGATTACTAAAGATACTGGATAAGCAGTATTTACCGGATGCGGAAGCGCTGCATCTGATACCCCAAATATATCAGTCTCAACCGGAAATCCTAATGGGGCTGATCTACATTTACAACTATGGCCGGATACGAGGTATCCAGGCAGAAAGAGAAAGGAAGAAAAAATAATGGATCAATTAGTAGTTAAAAGAAATACACGGCCGGAGCAGACGCTCCGTAAGCCGTTGATGATCAGTGTGGATCTGTTTGACAAGATCCAGGATATTGCCAAAGAGACAGGCTACGTCAAAGGAGCTTTAGGTGATATACTGATAGATTTTGCGCTAAAACGTTTAGTGATTGAAGACAATGAGGAGGACTAGAGAGATGGATATCAATTTAAAAATTACAGCCGATGACAAGGCTTTGGAGTTTAGCCGTAAATTGTCAAACTTTTATGCCAATCTCGTCGTATCGGGATTTGTAGCGGATGAGAAAAAGGAGCATATCGCAAAGGTCGATAAGACCGCCGAAGTGGAAAAAGAGGAAGAACCGGACAGACCTTGGGAAACGATCGAGCCAGATCCGATCAAGGTGGATGAGGCACCGAAGGAAGAGCCGGCTAAAAAGTACACAACAGAAGAGATCCGTGCGGCTGGGGCAGACTTTATCAAGCGAAAAGGCAAGCCAGCATTTAAAGTCTTGCTGACACAATATAACATCAATAAGCTGACGGAGTTACCGGAAGAGAAGTACGCAGACTTTATGGAGGATTGCGACAATGCCAGATAAACATGCGACCTTATCTGCCTCTGCATCCCATCGATGGCTGGAATGTACACCATCGGCATTACTCGAAAAAAATGTACCGGACACGACCAGCGAGTTTGCGCAGGAAGGTACAGAGGCTCATAAGCTGGCCGAAAAGAAACTCAATGGTTGGCTCAAGTCCGGCAAAAAGAGCAGTAGGTTTAAAGCTCTCGATGGTGAGATGCAGGAGTGTACAGACGCCTATCGTGATTACGTCATCGAAGTGTTTAACGAGGAAAAAGCCAAGACTCCGGATGCGCAACTGCTCATCGAGCAAAAGCTTGACTTTAGCCGATGGGTGCCTGAGGGATTTGGGACTGGCGATGCTGTCATCATCGGTGACGATACGCTCCATGTCATTGACCTCAAGTACGGTAAGGGTGTCAAGGTCGATGCGGTTGGCAATACCCAAGCTCGGCTCTATGCTGCAGGTGCCTTAGATACCTTCGGTTTGCTTTATGGTTTTGACAAGGTCCGGGTACATATCTATCAACCTCGTATCGATAATATCTCAACTGCGGACTATACCGTTGAGGAATTGGAAGAGTGGATGGACAAAGAGGTCAAACCAAAAGCAGAGTTAGCCATCAAAGGCGAGGGCGAACAAAAGCCGGGTGACTGGTGCAAGTTTTGTAAAGTAAGAGGCAACTGTGAGGCTCGTATGAAAGCCAACACGGAAAATCTAAAAGAAACAGGCTTTGCCAATGAACCGGGTCTGTTAACACAGGAACAGATTGAACAGGCCCTGCCGATCCTGGACGAGATCATCAGCTGGGCAAAGGATCTACAGCAGTATGCCTTAGATCGGGCCCTAGAAGGCACCAAGTTTAAAGGCTTTAAGGTTGTTGAGGGACGATCCAATCGAAAGGTGTTGGACGAGCCTGGACTCATCGATGCGCTCCACAAGATGGGGTATGGCGATGACGTCACCATGACCAAGCCGAAATTAGAAACGATAACCACATTGGAAAAGCGTATCGGCAAGAAGCTCTTTACCGGTATCGCTATGCCATACATCGGCAAGCCGAAAGGCAAGCCAACGCTCGTTCCGGAGAGCGATAAAAGACCGGAATATGACAGTGCCGCAAATGACTTTGCGGAAGATTTGAAATAAGGAGGAAACACACAATGTCAGTAAAAGTAAAAACAGGAGAAGTAAGATTTAGCTTTTGTCATCTATTTGAACCGTATGCGTTCCAGGAAGGACAGGAGGCCAAGTATTCGATGGCAATTCTGATTCCGAAAACGGACAAAAAGACAATTGAGGCCATCAAAGCAGCCTACGAACAGGCCAAGCAGGAAGGCGTTGAGAAATACGGAAAAGCCTTTGCTAGCAAGGCCAGTCCATTGATTCGTCCGATTGGAAGCAACTACGGACTGTTACGTGACGCCGATCAGGACGAAGAGTTGTCAACCGATGGAAACTATGCAGGACATTACATCATGAATCTGAAAAGCACTAAGGCACCTCAGGTCTTATCACGCGAAACAGGCAAGGGCACCCTTTTAACAAAAGACAACGGCGGGGAAGACATCGTTTACAGCGGCTGCTATGGAAAAGTATCGCTGAGTGTCTATCCGTACTCCAACGTACAGACCGGTATCTCGGCATCTCTGAATAACGTCTTAAAGACCAGAGACGGGGAACGATTCAGCGGCTGGACTTCGGCATCCGATGACTTTGCGGATGAGTTCAAAGGCGAAGACTACGATGACGATCTGCTTGGATGAGTCGAGTATTACATATCGATTTAGAGACGTACTCGGACATCGACATCGGCAAGTGTGGGGCGTATCGCTACGTCGATAGCCCCAACTTTGAAATCTTACTGCTTGCCTATGCCTACGACGATGATTCGGTAACTGTCATTGATCTGGCGCAGGGAGAACAAATACCGAAAGACGTACTTGAGGATATCGCCGATGAGGGCATTACCAAAGTAGCTCATAACGCAGCGTTTGAAAGAATCTGTTTATCTAAGTTTCTCAATACTCATTTAGATCCAGAGGCGTGGCACTGCACAATGGTCCATGCTTTATCACTAGGCTTACCGGCATCACTGGCTGATGTCGGTAAGGCCCTCAATCTTGGCGAGGACAAGCAGAAAATGGCGGTTGGAAAAAGGTTGATCACTTATTTCTGCAAGCCGTGTAAGCCGACACAGGCCAATGGGCAACGGACAAGGAACTATCCCCATCATGACCCGGAGAAGTGGGATCTCTTTAAAGAGTACAACCGTCAAGATGTGGTCACGGAACAAGCCATCTATGATCGGCTCATGAAGTTTCCTTTGCCGGACAGTGAGCAGATACTGTACTGCCTGGATCAATCAATCAATGATTACGGCATCGGGGTCGATACAGAGCTAATGACTAACGTCATCGGTTACTCCGAAGAGTATGAGGCGGCTCTTAGAAAAGAGTGTGAAGAGCTCACAGGCGGAATCAATGTCCACTCCATCGTGCAGCTCAAGCAATGGCTGAGCGAACAGGAGGGGCGACAGATCGACAGTCTGACAAAAGATGACGTTGACCAACTGCTCAAGTTAGACCTCAAGCCTAGCTCAAAGCGCATCCTGGAGCTGAGACAAGAGACGGGCAGGACGTCGGTCAAGAAATACGAGGCTTTCGAGAGATCCATCTGCAGTGACGGACGCATCCACGGAGCTTTTCAGTTTTACGGCGCAGGACGTACCGGACGATGGGCGGGTCGACTGATCCAGCCACAGAACTTCCCTCGTAACGCTTTTGAGGATATCGCCTTAGCTCGTCAGCTGGTCAAATCCAAACAATGGGACGAGATCGAAATGCTATATGGCTCGATGAACGATGTATTTTCCACACTGATACGAACACTCATCGTACCGCCGGAAGGGATGACCTTTGCTATTGCTGACTACTCAGCCATTGAGGCTAGAGTGGTCGCATGGATGGCCGACGAGAAATGGCGACAGGATGTATTTGCCAATGGTGGCGATATCTACTGTATGTCAGCCACACAGATGTTCGGCGTGCCGGTCGAAAAGCATGGCCAGAACAGCCATCTCCGTAAAAAAGGTAAGGTAGCGGAACTGGCCTGTGGTTATGGCGGCGGTGTCGGAGCCTTACGAAAGATGGGCGGTGAGCAAATGGGTCTGTCTGAAAAAGAGATGGATGACATCGTCAAAAAGTGGCGGCGCTCAAGTCCTCACGTGGTCAAGCTATGGAGAGAGTTAGGCGATGCCGCCATTGAGGCCATCGATACCAGGCTAAGAGTCAAATGCCGTCATGGCGTCAGTTTCAAGTACGCCAAAGGCATCCTGTTTATGCAGCTGCCGTCCGGACGATCACTGGCCTATGTACAGCCCCGATTTGACGGTAGGG
>NZ_JAXKBY010000023.1:0-10867 GCF_036552745.1 Faecalicoccus sp. | reverse complement strand
AGTAGTTCAAAAACTACTCAACTGTTAGACCCCCTTTTATAATATTCTCTTTCGTGAATCCGGTAAGGTCAATGAATCCAGTCGGAAGGTTTCCATACCTGTATTTCCGTTATTGCCGGTATTCTGATAGATACAAGCTCCGTTTTGCCAAGTACCACCGGAATTGATACATTGTTGTTGAAGATCCTGCGTTGGATCACTAGGCTCCTCTGGTACAGTTGGTTCCGTTGGTGGCGTTGTTGGCTCCTGCGTATTTTCTTCTTCTGTCGTTTCTTCTTCCTGTTCCTCTTCCTCAGTATCTTCTTCATCTTCAGACTTCGCATTTCCGCCGGTTACTTTTGAATCACCTTTAGAAAGGAACTCTGTTTTGATATAACCACCATTATAGTTCGATACACCGCTAGGCTTTTCAATATTGTTATAGTCATAGAACTGTTGGCAGTAATCTAATAAGTAATGCGTGATATGGAAGGCAGTTGCCTCAAATAGTAAAGAGTTTGTGAAGTAGTATCCTAATGCTTCATTTTCACCGCTGAAGCCGGTCCATGTTGCCACGCTGATATCACTGGTATAACCGATAGACCATTCATCACGGGCAGCTCCGGCAGGAATACCATATTGTACCCCATAAGTGGACCAGTCGGATGTACCGGATTTACCATATGCCGTATAGTTTTGGCTGTATAAGATTTCATTGAAGTTTTGATAATTTCCGGATACGACATTTTCCAACAGGTAGGATGTCATATAAGCGGCTTCTTCACTAATCAGTTCGTATTCGGTCGTATCACCGGAGGTTTCTTTACCATCCGAGCGACGTACAATTTTTCGAACTGTATGATCTTCTACACGTTTACCACCATTGGCCAACATACTGTAAGCGCTGGCTTGTTGGCGAGGGGATGCATACATCTCGGCACCACCGATCGCATACTGTTCGACAAACTGTGTATAGGTATCTTCGCTGTATCCTAACTTCTTTAAGAAATCGATCCAGTAATCATAACCGGTTTCATCCACCAGGGCAATCATCGCCTGTGCTGCCGGTGTATTCAAGGATAAACCAAGGGCTGTCTTTAAGTTGACTACACCACGATATTGACGATCAGAGTTTTGAAGGTTGCTTCCCGCATGGAAGTAGTCTTCACCATGGTCGTTGATCTTATGTTCGGTGGACCAGCCTAATAAATCAAAGGTAGAACTGTAAGCCAATAATGGTTTCATTGAAGAACCTGGCTGCCTTTCTTCCATGGATAAATCTCGTTTGGTCGCATCCTGATAATAGGTTCGACCGGCACCGACCGCAATCACTTCACCGGTATGATTCTCAATAACGGCAAAGCCGGTATCAAGCTGTTCGATTGGGAAGTTGACAATATTTCCTGCACAGATATCATAAGCTACCTTTTGTACATCCGGGTTTAGCGTTGTATAGATATCCATAGGAACAACACCCGGATCTTGACCGGTCAACTGAATAACTTCCTGTACAGCCTGATAGATAAACGGTGCATTTGGATCCTGACTGGATATATTCGTATATTGCAGGGCAAACTCTAATTTTGAATTCTTTGCCAAATTGTATTCAGTTTCGGTAATATATCCGTGCTGTAACATTAAGGCAAGTGTTGTGTTTCGACGACTTGTCGCATTGGCCAGATAATCCTGATCCGTTTTATATAAATTGTTTAATGGATTATATGTGTCCGGGGCATTGATGGCACCGGCTAAAAAGGCGGATTCACTTAAATTCAGTTCCGATACATCCTTATTAAAAAAGTACTTGGCTGCTTTTTGGATGCCTCGAGTATTATCACCTGATCCAAACCAGATCCGGTTTACATAGTAATCAAAGATTTCTTCTTTATTTAAGGTTTGTTCGGCAATTAAAGACAAATAAATTTCCTGTATTTTTAACTTGATTTTGGTAAATGCCGAAATGCTGCCTTGTTCACTTTCAATCTTTTTTTCCTGTTGTGAAGTAAACGTATTGTCGATCAGCTGCATCGTCAATGTCGACCCACCCTGGGCAAAGGAACCGGAGCGAAGGTTTGTCAAAGCACTGGCCAAAAAGCGAGGTAAGTCAAACCCGTTGTGATCAAAATAACGAGAGTCTTCAATACTTAAAAACGCATCGATCACGTTCTGTGGAATCTGATCATACGTGACATCTTCACGAATCTCCTGTCCCAGCTCGGAAATCAGGTTTCCGTTGCGGTCATAAATACGTGAGTTGGAAAGTGTTGTCAGATCACCCTCGACAAACTGCATGCCATCCGGGTCATTGATGATGTTGACCAGAATAAAGAAAACGGAGATGCAGCCTACCAAAAAAATGGAAAGCACGCCGATTGCCAGCTTGTTCCAGATATCCAGCTTTCTACGCTTTTTTTTCTGCGGTTTCTGATTTGTATCTTGGCTCATGTCTTATCCTCCTTAAAATACAAAAGATCGACGATCTTGAGATAATCTAATCTAGGTATATAGCCTTCTTGAATCAAATGCCCATGCTCCTGAAACCAGGAATAGGGAATCGAACTTTTTGAGGAATGTTCAATTTTATCGATCAATAAAGGGGCATCTACCAGAAAAGTTTCATTTCGCAGGCTGAATCGAATCACAAAGAAACCGATACCGCCATGCTTGTGTACTTTTTTAAGATGCATGATCTGATGAGAATGAATGATCCCAATGGGAAACTGCGCTTTATTCTTTGTTTCCTTTGCCTCAAAATCGATATAACGACCTTTATAAATGCCATTATAATCAGTCGTAGAAGGTGTTTTGTAATATGCCTCCACGATCTTAGCCTTGTTTCTTGCCGGATAATCGACACGAACGACTTGTACCGGTGTAGGCTTTTTATAAATCAGCGCTTTATCACACTCTCTGTAATACTTGTTTGTATCGTTTAGATCGGCTTCCAGACGCATTCCGCGGTTGGTGTGTTGATCTTTTACACCATGAAAATTCTGGTGGACAACCGCTGTTGGATATTTCACTATACTCATCGTTCTAATTATATATGAAATCATACTAACATTCAATTATGGTTGATTTTTTAGGGCAAAAACGTCATAATAATGAGTAGTGCTCAGGGGGAATCAAAATGACAAAAGAAATGAATCTGACTGCGCAGGAAATCTTTGAAAAAGAATTCCATGTGGATATTAAAGGGTATGCTCCGGCAGAAGTTGATGAATTCTTAGATTTGATCATCGAAGATTATCAGGTCTATGATGAAAAAATGGAAGAATTGGGGCAGGCATTAAGCCGCTATGAAGAAAAAATTAAAGAACTGCAGCAGGAAATTTATACATTGCAGAGCGAAAACCAGAATTTAAATGAAAAAGTGAGCGCTGACTACGTAAACGGAAATACAGATATGATCGATTTGTTAAAACGTATTGCACGTTTGGAACAAGCTGTATTCCATACGACAAATAGCGCACCGGTAAAACCGGAAGAATAATTGATTTCAATTTCGACAGTCGCTGGCGAAAGCTAGAGGAAAGTCCATGCTCGCACGATCTGCGATGATCGTAGTGTTTGTGCTGGATGAAGTCATAAATCCAGGCAGGTTGATCCTGACGGCTGTCGTACTTCCTAAGGGAAACTAAGGAAATACGGCTTTAAAAGTGCCACAGAGACGAGCTATTCTGGAAACAGAATAGGTGGAACGGGTAAACCCCGCAAGCGAGAAACCCAAATTTGGTAGGGGAACTGATCAAGGGGAACTGAACCTAAGATCGGATAGGGAAACCTATAGATAAATGACTGTCTGATACAGAACATGGCTTATGAAATTGAAAGTAACGGGAGCAATCCCGTTTTTTTTATTAAAATGTGTAAAAAGTTTGTTAAAGCCTTTTTATCCTTTTTCATTTTTGTGGTACAATACAAAGGCATGAAAGTAGGTGAAATTATGTCTCCGGACCCGTTAAGTCATGAGTGGAACAAAAAGCAAAATAAAGGATACGGAGGCATCGCAGTTTGTCTCCGTTAAAAAGGAGGGATTACTGTGCTTGAATTTTACAAGACTTTTGATGATGGTACCCGTCGTATTGATGCTCCGGAAAAAGGATGCTGGATTAATGCGATTGCTCCAACTGAAGAAGAAAGAAATTTTTTGATCGAACATATTGGTGTATTACCGGAATTTGTCAAATCTTCTTTGGATGATGAAGAAAGTTCACATATCGACTATGATGATGACTTTGATCAGACACTTGTGATTATCGACTATCCAGACTCTGATGAAAGTGATGTCAATAAGAATGAAGAT
Source organism: Faecalicoccus sp. (assembly GCF_036552745.1). Lineage (NCBI taxonomy): Bacteria > Bacillati > Bacillota > Erysipelotrichia > Erysipelotrichales > Erysipelotrichaceae > Faecalicoccus > Faecalicoccus sp. Next base: position 6,582 of record NZ_JAXKBY010000023.1, on the reverse strand, counting down.
TATACGACCTTGCAGTATAAAACGAACCCAATGGGTATCGTAATCTTAAAGGGCTATGTTGTAACGATCAGTTTGTATGAAAGTTGGTCTTTACAGGATATGGCGCAGGGGCGCATCCGTCAGATGGATACCCGTTTAAAAACGCGCTTCTTGCTTTTGCTGGTATTGCGCATTTCGCAACAATATTTGGTGTATTTGCGTCAGATCGATCGTTTGTCCAGCCGTACCGAATCGAAGCTGCATCAGTCGATGGAAAATAAAGAGCTGATTCAGATGTTGGGCTTGGAAAAATCACTGGTCTTCTTTTCGACTTCATTAAAAGCGGATGAGATCACATTGAATAAGATCATGCGTGGTAAAATGATCAAGCTTTATGAAGAAGATGAAGATTTACTGGAAGATGTGATGATCGAAATCAATCAGGCCATTGAGATGTGTAATATTTATTCCAACATTTTAAGTGGAACCATGGATGCCTTTGCCTCTGTTATTTCCAACAACTTAAATATTGTTATGAAGGTCTTAACTGTCATTACGATCGTTATGGCCATACCAAATATTATTTTCAGCTTTTATGGGATGAACGTCAGTGGACTTCCTGCACCACATGTTCTCTTTCCGACAGCGATTGCGGTCATCGCCTGTCTGGTAGCCATCTTGATTTTTAAAAAGAAGGATATGTTTCATTGAGAGAGGAAACTCTCTTTTTTTGTTATAATGGGAGTGTATAAGGAGAGATAGAATGTTTGGAAAAGAGAAGGTTTTTACAACTACCGACATAGAACAAAAAAACAAAATAGAAGATATTTTAAGTGAACATCATATCGAATATCGCATCCGCATGAAAGATGTCAATCAGCTGCATCCCTTTCATACTGCTTTGATGGGATCCATGTTGGCAGGTGATCACAAGCCCAGATATGCCTGGGATTTTTATGTTGATGCCAAAGATTTAGAATATGCCGCAAACGTATTAAAAGAACAATAAAAAGCGCTACTGAAAAAGTGGCGCTTTTTATGAAATCGGCTTTGTCCGTGTTTTCAGTTCATCGAAAGTGTTTGCCTTTTGATGTAGAAAGACAACGGATGCGGTTGTATGAGAGCGCTAAGCCGAAGATCATCCGACAAAGGAAGTGTTTACATGGATACGGTTTTCCAGGTTTTTACCATATCGAATCTGCAGCTTTAAGCTATCGGCATTTAAGAAAGGAATATCGACTTCTTTTGTGCGCCATATTCGCATCAAATCCGCCCAGTTTTCGCTTTGTGAAAAGATGTTGGTATCCATATTTAAAGAATAGCTGAAATTAATGATCATATCATTTCGATTATCGGTATGTCCGATTTCATGGACTTCAAAAAGGTTTGGATATTCGATAACGATTTCATTTTCTGCCAGGGCAGGATCCATGCTCATTTCATCAATTTTTAATTCAAGATCACTATAGCCACTGTAATTGGAAGGATAGGCATCGATGGTAATCGGATCGATGTTTTGCGCAACCGTAGTCTTATAACTTGCCGGCTGGCTGTCAATCTCTACTGTATGAAACTGAATTTGTGCCAGTTCCATCGCAAAGACCAGGGCACCGCTGATTACTAAGATGACGGATACCACAAATGTGATGAGGATCTTACGCATGAGGAATCTCCTCCTTTTTTGGCCATAGATGGATCAAGAACCATTGAACGGAAATGCTGCCGCCTAACAGTCCAACACCTAATAAGATCAAGCCAATACTGTAAACGTGTTCGAAAACCCCTACAAAGAATAAGGTAATCAAAGCAATACTGAATCCGATGATGCAACAGATGGTCGGAAAGCTGATCAACGCTAAAATGATTTTTATCAGTAGGCTTCCGCTATCTGTATATTGTGCTTTTCTTTGATGATAGAGTGTTTTCTCCGGTTTTGTGCCGGGAATCGGTGGCAGGCCATCATCCTCTTTTAAGAAATCCTTGGCTTCTTTGTTGAAGGATTGTTTTAAGTCTTCCACTACATTGATGCGATAGTCATGTCGTTTGATTCGACGAATTCTTCTGGACATGACGGAAATAAAGAAGAGAATGCTTGCCGCCAGATAAATGAGCTTAAAGATCCAGATCATCAAATCTTCAAAGGCATATACGATACTGGCTCCATAAGTGATACCAAAGATCCAGTTAACTACATTCATCAGAATATTTAAACAAATATCAATGAGAAGAATCCTTCCGATATAAAGCAATACAAGAAGGACAAAGGCATCAAAAATCAGATGAAAAATATCATTAACACTGAAATTGCCGAACTTATTTAGAAAACTTTCGGTTTTCGAATAGGCGCGATCCAACGTTTTATCAGCTTTAGTATCCATACTATCTGTATTGATCTTATAAGCTTCTAAGATTTCTTTGGCAAGCTCATCCAGATCGCCAAAGCCCTGGATTGCCTCTTTTTCACTGGCACCATTGGCAATCTTATCATCAATATATGTGCCATATTCAATCAAAATGTCTTTTCGTTCCTGTTCGGAGATCAATAAAAGCTTTTGTTCCAACTGTTCTAAAAATTCACTTTTCGTCATGATAAGACACCTCCTTTAAAAATGCATTGACTTTACCGGAAAATTCATTCCATTCCTTTTCCAGATCCTGCAGTTTTTGTATCCCATTGGGGGTAATGTGATAGTACTTTCTGGGTGGTCCTTCCGAGGATTCTTTTAAATAAGATTCGAGTAGATGATCATTGGACAATCGTTTTAAAAGCGGATAGATCGTACCTTCATTGACATCGACGATTTCACTGATCTTTGTCACCAACTGATATCCATAGAGGTCTTTGTATTCTATCGTTTTTAAAACAATCAGCTCCAATACACCTTTTTTAAATTGTGTATTCAATCGAATCACCTCACACTATTATAGTATATTTAGTACTATGTAAAGTCAAGTACTAAATAAATATTAATACTTGGCAAAGTTCACAAATCAGGAATCAAAAAAGTGACATGATACAGTTGAAGGGAATCCCGAGATATATAAACGTCATAAGGTAGGGAAAGTTTTGTTTCATCGAAATAAAAGGAAGAAAAAGTAAATTGGAGAAAACAACAATGAACTTTATGTTGATTTTGAATTGTGATCGTTGTCTTTTCGCAATATTGAAAAAGTACCTTCAACATGGATTGATAAACAGATTGTAAGGCAGCATAACTGATTTGTATTTTTTCCTCATCCAATTGAGTTGTATCAAAGCGTAACTGTTGTTTCTGAATTCGTTTCTTTTCCTTTTCCAACAAGTTTTTTAAGACCGGACAGGTTCTATAGAGATTTTGGAAGTGACTAAACGTATGTTCCGTCAATTTTTTGATTTGTTTCTGCAAGAGATTGTATTGTTTGAAACAGGAAAGTCTTTCCAAACAAAGACATTGATGTAATAGATCATGAATGTGATCAAAATAAGAAGAATAGGCTTGATATAAGAGCCGACAGCGACATTGTAGCTGTAAATTGGATTGTTGCAGCCGAATGAGCTTTCGTTGATAAAACGCTTGTTGCCAGAAAAAGAGACGAGCAACCAAAGATAGAGCTGCCACTTGAATGAGATATAAAAAAACTAGGCAGGTGGCACGATCATAGAAAACACCATAGTCCATATGAAAGATATAGAAGAAACATAATAGAATATAAGGAATATAGAATAAAGAATGATAGCCTGTAAGCAAGATTTGTCGGTATTGAGTTTTGAGATGCACAAACACGAGTGAAAAGCTGAGACTTAAAAGCTGAGTACATAGGATCATCACCAACAAGACTTCACTCGTGGGTGCAATCGTAGAAAAAGAAAGAAACTGTGTAAATAATAAAAGAATGATCGCTCTGGCAGTCAACAAGATAAAACAGCACCAGCTAAAATGAAAAAATTTACCACGAAAGCCTCCCTGATAAAAGGCATTGCACAAAGTCCAGAGAAGTACAAAGAAAACTGCATTTTGTACAAGGCTGATCCGGTTACGAAAAGCACAAGGTACGATAAAAAAGCTATATAAGAAAATTTGATGAAGGGAATATCGAAAAGGGAAAAAGTAATGTAAAAACGTCAAAAGAAAAATAAAGGTCAGTAAATCAAACAAGAAATTTATTGTGAGCATTGTAGGTAATGTAGATATCCTTTCATAAATGAAGCTTTGTATTTTTTAGATAGAGGAATAGAAACACCATTGGTCAAAAGAATGTCTTTTTTGTCACGGGAAAGATCGGCAATATGTCGATAACTGACAAGAAAAGCTTTATACGATTGTCCAAAATCATAAAATGTCAGTCGTTCTTTCCAATAGGAAAGGGAATAAGTCGTTCGATATTTTTTATGTTTTAAATAGAGATACGTATGACGATCATAAAATTCTACATAATATACATCTTTATAGTAAATCTTATAAGGAGAAATCTTTAAATCCGTCAAAGCCTTCTGTTGTTTACAATCTTTTAAGATCACATCGTAAAAGACACGTTGAAAATCAAGGCAAGAGATGGGCTTTAATAAATAACGCTTAGCTTCGATCAAATAGCCTTGTTGAAGATATTCGGCATATAAAGAAGTAATAATGATAGGGATTTTAGGACACTGCCTTCGGATGAGATGCCCTAATTGGATACCATTATAAGAGGTTAGTTGGATATCTAAGAAAATCAGATCGTATTTCTTAAAATCTAAGCCAGATTTTTCATTTAAGATCGTAAGATGATAAGAAATGTTTTCCTGTGTAAAAGCATCGTGAATGAGATGCGATAGATGCTTTATATCCTCTAGATGATCTTCACATATTAATATTTGAAACATGAAAGCTCCTTTTTCAAAGTGGAAAAATGGGTAAAGGTTACACCAGTCAAACACAAAGAAAAAGAGGTTTGGCCATATTATGAATGGAAAGATACAAAAATGGAAAATAGATCCGTTTCATGATCAAATCCTTTCTAAAATCTCATAATATATTCATTCTTGTAGAAAGAAAAATTCATTTAGTTTTAAAAATTATAAGATTTATATTTTTATCAAAGGCTATGAAATATGTAATGATTACTTGCCTTTATTGTATCGAGTATAAGTTATAATAAAAATAACCGACTTATTCGCTATGAAAGGAAGTATAGTTCCTAGCATAAGTCGGTCATGAAAAACTAAATCAATGTATCTTGATATTCAAAAACACAGGAAGAAATCTCATACATCAAGGATGTATAGACGTTTACATCTTTAGAAAAGACGACCAGGATATAGTCTCTACCCGGCAAATAGACAATACCGCCATCATGATAATACGTATCAGCACAACCGGTTTTATGGGCAAATTCAACATTTTTTCCTAAACCGCTCTGTAAAGCCGTGTAATCCGTACAACGTTTAAAAAGATAGATCATTTGATCACAGCTTTTCTTTGATCCCAGTTCATGATCATAGAGCTTTTCAAAAAATATACCGATGTCATTTGCACAGCTGACATTGGCACCGCCGTCCGTAAAAAAGTGCTGGCCAGGCTGTAGGCCATGATGCAATGCGGTATTTCGCATGCCGATTTGTTGAGCCAGAACATTTGCCTTATGTAAGGCATAAAGTCCATTACCATCTCCAATCACTTCCATTAACACATTATAGGATGTGTTATCACTGATGGTGATCATAGGCTCAATCCATTGTTCGTATTGTGCATAGTCGATCGTTCCCGCATCGATTTCCTGAAAAACAGCGGCCAGGGCAACGGTTTTGATCATACAGCATGGATACATGGATTCCGGATGAATCTCAAATCCTTTTCTGGTTCGCAAGTCTTTGAAATAGACACTGATATCACCGGAGTATTGAGAAAGAATCTCCTGCACATCATTTTGAAGCTTTTCAATATCAATCTGTAGGTTTCCACTTTGATCAAAGACATATTTCCTCTTATGAATTGTCTTGGTTCCGGTTACCATATGCCCTTTTTGATCAAAATAAGAAAGCATCGGTTTTTCATCCTTTGTGTAGGCCTTAAACTTCTTTTTAAGCATCTGTCCGTCTTTTTCAAAATAATAAGTTTTTCCATTAACTGTATGCAGCCCTGTTACCCGTTTTCCATTTTTGTCAAAATAATACGTTTTGTGATTAATGGTTTGAAAGCCTTTTTTCATAAAGCCGGTTTCTTTTGAAAAGTAGTAATAATCTTTACCGATCTTCTGCATACCTTGTTCCAGTTCACCATCTTCATTAACATAGACCATCGTTGAAGAGACAAAAGGAAATAAGGAAACGAAACCTTGTTGATGGGAAAGATGAACTGCAAAGCTTAGAACTAAAAAAGAGCATAGTGAGACTATAACCAATATAATCTTCTTCATGCTCCATTTTCTTTTCAAAGGTTGCTTATTCATACTTTTCTCTTCCATCTATCTTATTATTTTTATAATAGCGCAGTATTTATTAAAATCGCTATACCGACAATTTGGTGATATGGCATAAATAATGTCAAATTAGATTTTATATTGTAGTCAGAAAAGAGGTATTCTTTATGACTACAAATACTCAATCATTTTTAACCAAACATGCAACTTCCCATTTGATGGATT
>NZ_JAXKBY010000022.1:0-5655 GCF_036552745.1 Faecalicoccus sp. | reverse complement strand
TTTTGATTTTGATGAAGAAATCTTATTGCAGGGGATCCAGGCATATATTCAAATTGCCAAAAACGCATAAAAGAGCACATCGTGCTCTTTTATTGTGGTTTTGAATTAATGATCAATGCCATAAAGACTAGATCTTCACTTCCCGGATTCGAAATAGAATGTCCCTTCCCATCCGGACAATATAAATGTTCACCCGGTAAAAGCGTTACTTCTCTTTCCTGATTATCGTTGACAAGCGCTTTCCCTTTAAGGATATAATAATCCTCACCATTTCCGATATGTGTATGATATCCGATAGAGCATCCAGGCTTTAATGTAACCTGGGCATACATCTTGTTCATACCTTTCATTTCTTCACTGGTTAGAATGTGTTCAAAATGAACCGTACCATTCCCGTTTTGAACATTCGTTCGATCTTCTGGTGTTAACTTCAAGCTTTTTCTCCCTTCATCAATAAGACCATGACGGCCTTTTGTGCATGTAAGCGATTTTCGGCTTCTTCAAAGATTTCATCGGCATGATCCTCAAAGACTTTTTCTGTGATTTCCTGACCACGATAAGCCGGCAAACAATGTTGAACCATGGCTTGTGGCTTGGCCAATGCCATTAAATCATCATCAACCGTATAGCCCTGAAACGCCTTTTGGCGAATTTCCTTTTCTTCTTCCATTCCCATGCTGGCCCAGGTATCGGTAATCACAACATCCGCATCTTTGATGGCTTCTTTAGGCTCGGATGTCCAGCTAAATGTCGCATAGTCTTTGGCAAAATCCATCACTTTGGCATCCGGTTTATAATCAACCGGTGTTGCCACACTGACCTGCATACCGACAAGCAACCCTCCGACGATCAAAGAATTCGCCATATTATCGCCATCACCAATATAACACATTTTTAATCCTTCCAGTATTCCATAACGCTCACGAATCGTCATGAGATCAGCCAGTACCTGGCAAGGATGGCTGTAATCAGTCAAGCCATTGATGACAGGGATGCTTCCATATTTTGCCAGATCTTCTACTTCTTTTTGGTCAAAGGTTCGAATCATGATCATATCCAAATACCGGGAAAGAACACGGGCCGTATCTTGCACCGGCTCTCCTCGTCCGATCTGTAAATCACGACTTGACAAAAACAAAGGCTGTCCACCCAACTGATAAATACCGGTTTCAAAGGAAACACGTGTCCGGGTACTTGATTTTTGGAAGATCAGACCTACACTTTTGCCTTCCAGATGCCGATGTGGAATCTGATGTTTTCTTTCATATTTTAACTGATCGGCCAAATCCAAAATCTGAAGGATCTCTTCTTTGTTCAAATCTTGCATTGTAAGTAAATGTTTCATGAAAATACCTCCTGAAATGCCTGAATCACCTGATCCAGTTCTTCTTTAGAAATGATCAATGGTGGCAAAAGACGAATGGCCTGTGATCCTGCTGTTAAGACAAGTACACCCTTCTTTTGAAGTTTCTTGACAAAACCGGCTCGTTTCTTTTCATCCACAACTACCCCGATCATCAGTCCTATACCACGCACTTCTAAAATATCCGGGCTTTGTATGTTTTGTAGGGCATCCATGAAATACTGTCCTTTTTCTTTCACGCTTTCCAAAAATTCCTTTTGATTAACGATCGATAAAACCGTCATAGCTGCTCTTGTACTCATTAAATTCCCACCAAATGTCGAACCATGCATGCCGGCCTGTAAGACGGTTGAACATTTTTCATTGGTCATGATGCCTCCAATCGGAAGGCCGCCGCCTAAGCCTTTAGCCATCGAAACAATATCCGGTTGAATTTCATATTGTTGATAACAGAATAAGCTTCCGGTTCGACCGATTCCGGTTTGCACTTCATCAACAGCTACCAGCACATCCTTTTGATGACAAAGTTTTGTGACTTCCTGCACGAAAGTTTTATCAAGTGGTAATACACCGCCTTCTCCCTGAATCATTTCCATCAAGACAAGGCATACAGAATCGTCCAGCTTTTGTTTGAAATCTTCAATATCATTGGCAATAACATATTCAAAGCCATCCGGAAACGGATAAAAATACTGATGAAATTTATTCTGACCGGTTGCCGTTAATGTCATCATCGTTCTTCCATGAAAAGACTGCACCAGACTTAATACTTTATATTGATGTTGTCCATAGCGATCACTGGAGTATTTACGTGCCAGCTTGATGACACCTTCATTGGCTTCTGCTCCTGAATTGGCAAAGAACACTTTTGACATTCCGGTTGATTCCACTAACTCTTTGGCTACCTGTACCATTGGTTCAGTGTAATACAGATTGGAAGTGTGCATAAGCTTTTGACTTTGATCGTGTAATGCTTCTACCAATGCCGGATGATTATGTCCCAGGCAATTGACACCGATACCGGATGTCATATCGATGTAGCTGCTTCCTTGATCATCATATAACAAACATCCTTGCCCTTTGACCAAAAATAAGTCATTGCGCGCATAGGTCTGCATCACATATTGTTTTTCCAATGTTTTTATCTCTTCTAAATTCATGATGGCCTCCTAATAGAACATCGTACCCACACCTTGATCGCTAAATAACTCAATGAGGATCGAATGTGGGATGCGTCCGTCTTGTATATTGGCAGAATGAATTCCCTGACGTACTGCCTCAACACAACACTGTACTTTAGGAATCATCCCTCCGGAAATAATACCTTCTTTTTCCAGAGATCGTACCTTTGAAACTTGAATCGAAGGAATCAGGCTCTCCGGATCTTCTATATCCTCCATGACACCACTAACATTAGTCAGCAGGATAAACTTCTCAGCCTTTAAGGCAATGGCAATTTTTTCTGCTGCCAGATCGGCATTGATATTGTAGCTTACGTCATCATCATAGCCGGAAGCAATACTGCTTAAAACTGGAATATAGCCTTTATCAAGTAACTCCTGCACTAAAGAAGCATCTACTTTGATGATATCGCCTACATATCCATAATCCGTACGATAAATATCGGTATGACGTAAAGCTTTAAATATGGAAGCATCCAATCCGGAAAGACCGACCGCTTTTCCGCCGGCTTTTTCTAAAAGGGAGACTAAATCTTTATTGACTTTTCCACATAAGGCCATCTGTACAAATTCCATTGTTTCCGCATCGGTATAGCGAAGGCCATTGATAAATTGTGTTTCTTTACCGACTTTTTCCAATAAATTGGAAATTTCCGGTCCTCCACCATGAACCAAAACCACATGGACACCGACCATGTTTAATAACACGACATCCTGAATGACCGCCATTTTCAGCGCTTCATCGATCATCGCATTTCCGCCATATTTAATAACGATCGTTTTTCCTCTGTATTTTTGGATATAAGGCAAGGCCTCTACCAAAACTTGTGCTTGTGTTTCTGGTTTCATGTTCTATAATCTCCATTTATCTTTACATAATCATACGTCAGATCACAACCCCAGCACGTAACAACCTCATCCCCTTGATGCAGATCGATCAAAACTTGAACGGAATCTGTCTGGAGAATTTTTTTGGCTTGTTCTTCATCAAAATCCAGGGTTTTCCCCCTATGGCATACTTGAATCTTGCCAAATTTTGAGGCAAATATCACATCCACGATTTCCGGATCAAAAGCTGCCTGTGAATACCCCATGGCACAAAGAACACGACCCCAGTTGGCATCACTGCCAAACATCGCCGCTTTAAACAATGTACTGGAAGCAACAGATTTGGCAAGCTTTTCGGCCTGTTCTTCACTTTGGGCATCATACACGGTCACGCTCAACAAGCGGCTGGCACCTTCTCCATCACTGGCAATTTGTATCGCCAGATTTTCCATGACCGTATGTAACGCTTTTTTAAACGTATCAAAGGCTTCACCTTCCGTTTGAATCGGTTTGTTTTTGGCCATGCCATTAGCCAAAACCACACACATATCATTGGTGGAAGTATCTCCATCCACACTGATTCGATTAAAAGTCTTCTTAGTAATTTCCTGTAACGCTTTTTCCAACAAAGAAGATTCGATATCCACATCACTGGTAATAAAAGCTAGCATCGTTCCCATATTTGGATGAATCATGCCAGACCCTTTGCAGATTCCGCCTAAATGAACACGAATTCCGTCCAATTCAAAAGAAACTGCACAGCTTTTTGTTTTAGTGTCTGTTGTCATGATAGCCTGCGCTGCTTCCAATGAATTATTTTCTTTAAGCTCAATCTGCATGGCACCTCGTTCGATAGCTTCGATCGGTAAGGTTTGCCCAATTACACCGGTACTGGCGACAATGACATCCTCGGTATCTAACTGTGTTAATTTGGCACAGGCAACAGCTTCCTTTAAGGCATTTTCTTTTCCAAAAGGAGCACATGCATTCGCATTCCCTGAATTACAGATAATAGCCTGTGCTTTACCGTTTGATAAATGTTCTTTGGTCAACTTTAAACAATCGGCCTTAACTTGATTGGTCGTATAGACGGCTGCAGCCGCACAAGGCTTTTTCGAATAGATTACCGTAAGATCCAGCTTGGACTGTGATTTACGCACACCACAATGCACCGCTCCTGCCAAAAAACCTTTTGAAGCGCAAACGCCTCCTTGTATCAATTCCATTTCGATGCTCCTTCCTAGTAAGATAATCCTTTATATTCTTCGAATCCTAACATTAAATTCATATTTTGAATGGCGGCTCCACTGGCCCCTTTACCTAAATTATCAAACAAAGCACTGATCATCACTTGTTGATCATTACCATGAATACAAATCTTCAAGTTATCCTTTTGGGCATATAAATTGGCTGAGAGGTAAGTGTCTTCATCCTTTGTGACTTCAATAAAAGTATCTTGATACAAATCTTGATACAGTTGAACAATTTCTTCTTTATTGCCCTCGATCATGATTGTTGTCAACATGCCTCGATAATAATCATCGACTACCGGACAAAATAAAGGTGTTTTTTCTAAATGACAGATTTGTTTCATTTCCTTTAAATGCTTGTGCTGTAAAGAAAGACCATAGAGTCTGGGAGCATATAGATCCGATGTTTTATCCGTCTCATATTGGGCAATCATCGATTTCCCACCACCTGAATATCCGGTCAAAGATGTGCACGATAGCAACGTATCCTTTTGAATGAACTGATGTTTCATCAAAGGATAGACTATGCTGATGAAACCTGTTGCGTGACATCCGGGATTAGCCACTCGATAACTTGACTTGATCTTTTGTTTCTGTTGATTTGATAATTCCGGAAAACCATAGACCCAATCCGGATCGGTACGATGCGCCGTGGAAGCATCGATGACTTTCGTTTTATCGTCCATGAGCTTCATTGCTTCGATACTGGCAGCATCCGGCAAGCATAAAAACACCAGGTCTGCTTCTTTCATGTATTCTTTTCGTACGACATCATCATGTCTTTTATCGTCCGGTATTTTTAAAAGTTCAATATCTTCTCGATTTGATAAGCGCTTTACGATTTCCAGACCGGTCGTACCGGCCTGTCCATCGATATAAATCTTCGGCTTATTCATGAAAACCACCCTCACTCAAAAATTCTTCGATCTTTTTAATCTGGTGACTAACCTCTTCCGGTGCTGGGCCACCTAGGCTCTTTCGCTGTGCCAGACAAGTCTGCAGATCTATGGCCGTATAAACATCTTCACTAAAG
>NZ_JAXKBY010000021.1:0-14603 GCF_036552745.1 Faecalicoccus sp. | reverse complement strand
GAAGGGAACTGTTCCCTTTGTGACAAAAGACATATGTTCTTTTGAGCTGCCAATTGATGTGTTTACACTCTATCAAAACTAAAAAACATCATTTTTAATTCTCTACATCAACTTTTTAGTTGAATTTAGCGTAAAATTTAAAAAACTATTACTTTATACTTAAAATTTTTACTTTATATGGTTCTTCGATACGTGTAACGGTTACTGTCTCTCCAACTTTGTGATCCAAAATAGCTTCGGCCAATGGTGTATTGTTGGAAAGCTTTCCGTTTAATGGGTCAGCTTCAATAGAACCTACGATAGAGAATGTGTTCTCTACATGATCCTGTAAATCTTCCAATGTCACAATCGATCCCAACTTCACAACAGCATTTTTCTTCTTTTTCTTGCCATCAGATTCTTCGATGATCTCCGCATTTTTGATCATTGTCTCCAGTTCGCGAATACGAGCTTCTACCTGCGCCTGATGATCTCTGGCTGCATCGTAATCCGCGTTTTCCGACAAGTCCCCCTGTGCACGGGCTTCCTGTAATTCAATGATGACCTGCTGACGGACATTTTGAACTAGATTTTCATGCTCTTTGACAAGATCATTATACCCTTCCTGGGTGACATAAAATTTATCATTTTCCATTGTTTATTCACTCCTTGATTGCATTGTGATTATAGCATACCCACTGTTTTTTTCAATCCTTAATTCAAGATCAGACCCAGCTCTTCACAAATGCGCTGATGTTCCTCATACGTCTTGGAATAATACACCTTACCATCTCCATGAATATCGGCCGCAAAGAATAAATACTCTGAAGATTCCGGTTCTAATACAGCGAGTAAGGCATCGCCTCCGGGATTTAAAATAGGTCCAACCGGCAGTCCGTTATTCAGATATGTATTATATGGAGAATCCACATCCGTTTGTGTTTCACAATCCTGTGGATCATCAAACTGATCATACAACGCATAGCAGACAGTAACGCTGGATTCCAAACGCATATCCTGATTTAAACGATTGTAGAAGACACCGGCAATCGTGGCCATATCTTGTTTAGTACCGGACTCAAACTGTACGACACTGGCAAGTGTTACCAGTTCATGTACCGAGTAAGAGCTATTTTCAAAAGCGGACTTATGTTCTTCATAGAAAAGTTTAAACTGATCCAGCATTGTACGTGTGATCGTATCCAGATCGGCATCATCCGCTAAGAAATACGTCTCCGGAAACAAATACCCTTCGAGCTTCACTTTATAGTTATCGTTGTTAAGGGCATCCGCATCCAAAAAGGCATAATCTTTTGACAATGTTTGAATATATTCGCTGTCATTCCACAAAGATAGAATCTCATCGGTGCTGTAAGATGGATACAGGCTGGAAATCGAAGCGGCTACTTCCTTAGCCCATGTTCCTTCCGGTACTGTCAATCGTTTTTCTTCCTGTTTGGCATTTTCCTGATTTCCGATATACGATAAGATTTCTGAAGTGCTCATACCATCGTTTAACTCAAATAGACCGGCATAATACTGATTCATTCCTGTAAAGCGGGCATACAGCTTAGCCACGGAATCAGAGCGAATCAAATGTTGTTCTTCTAATGAGGTCAAGACAGAATCAAAGGTTTCTCCTTCTGTAATTTCAAAAGAAATGGTTTCTTCTCCATTTCCCACCGGCTCTAAATTCATGCGCACATAAATAAATGTACCGATACCGGCAATCCCCAACAACAATACGATAATCAGCAGGATTCGAGGCCATAAAGCCTTTCGCTTTTTTCTTTGTTTAGGCATTTTCCTCATCCTCAGCAAAGGTGTTGATCACTTCCTCTACCATTTCCCACTCTTCTTCGCTCTCAATCGGATATAAATTTCCCTGATCGTCATAACAGGAGGCAAATACTTCTTCTGTATCGTGGTCAGCATCCTGAAAAACAACGTACTGTTTCTTTTTGTCTTCACTGTCAAAAGTAAAAAGAATAGTCATCTTTTTTTCATTTCCGTTTTCGTCCTGTACATACAAACAATTTGAATCTAACATAATTTTGTTTCCTTTCCAAAAAAAATAGGGATGTTTAAACTCCCCCATTTTGTTGATCTAAATACCCTTGAAGAATCTCGACTGCTGCCAGCTGATCGATGATCTTCTTCCGTTTTTTTCGGGAAACATCACCTTCTAAAAGGATCCGCGTTGCACTGACTGTCGTCAAGCGCTCATCCCATAGAGTTACATCGTAACCCTCTTTTTTTAATTCTTCGGCAAACTGGATCGATATCTCGGCCCGTGTGCCTATATCCCCATTCATATGCTTTGGTAAACCAAGCACGACTTTTTTAACTTGATTCTTTTCTAAAAGATCCAATACCTCATCAAAACAGATATCATAATCTTCCGATGGAAAACGGATCGTTTTCAAGGTTCTTGCCACTAATCCTGTCGCATCACTGATCGCAACCCCACAAGTAACGCTTCCAAGATCCAAACCGATGATACGTGCCATTATTTTTCCAAATATGCGCGAACCAGCTCTTCGATAATTTCATATCGTTCAATGCGCTGAATCAGATTACGCGCATTTTTATGCGATGAAATATAAGCCGGATCATTGGAAATCAAATAACCGGCAATCTGATTCACCGAGTTATAACCACGTTCTTCCAACGCCTCAGAGACTTCACGCAAGATCCCCTTGATATTTTCTTGACGAATCTCTTCGGTAGTAAATGTCATAGTTTCTGTAATATCTTTCATACTATCACACTCCTTGCTACGAGTAATTATACACGATTCAAAATAAAATGAAAACACAAACGATTCAATAAAAAAGGAGATTGGTGATCCCAATCCCCACATTAGATCTCTTTTAGTGTATTTTCTACCAGATTCATGGCTTCATCGACCTTAGAAATGTCCTTTCCTCCGGCCTGTGCCATATCCGGTTTTCCACCGCCGTTACCATCACACAGCATGGCAGCCTGTTTAACAAGTTTACCGGCATGCACACCTTTTCTCACCGCTTCTTTTCCAGCTCCGGCAACAAAGACAACTTTATTGTCATTTACATTCACAAAGAAACATACGATATTTTCATCCTGGCCCTTTAAATTGGAAACGATATCCTTTAAAGCCGAAGCGTCCATGCCCTGTACCTTTTTGATCAAAGCTTTGATAGATCCACATTCTTTAGCTTCCAGGATCCATTCTTTGGACTTTAACGCAAAAATCTGATTCTTCAAATTTTCATTTTCCTTTTGCAGCGCATGCATCTGTTCCAGGAAAGAATCAACTTTCAGTTCAATTTCCTTTGTGCTCTTTTGTTTAGCACTCTTGGCAATGTGTTCCAGCTGTGCCTGCTGATGCGCACATTCTTTATAAGCAGCATATTTTGTCTTGGCCGTAATACGACGAATATCCGAGCCGATACTTTCTTCACTGATGATCTTGCACAAACCAATCTGTGAAGTATGATCCACATGGCAGCCACCACAGAATTCTTTGGAAACATCACCCATCGTTACAACACGAACACGATCACCATACTTTTCATTAAACAGAGCTGTAGCTCCGGATTTTCTGGCATCTTCAATATCCATAACTTCTTTGGTAACGGTATAGTTGGCATCAATATACTGATTAACCAAGTCTTCAATTTCTACCAGCTGTTCTTTGCTCAGCTTTTCAAAATGATTGAAGTCAAAACGCAAGTAATCTTCACAAACATAAGAACCAGCCTGTGAAATATGACTTCCGACTACTTGTTTTAAAGCACTCTGCAACAAATGCGTACAGGAGTGATTAGCTGTAATGGCAGCACGTTTTTTGGAATCTACTACCTGATGTAATGTCATGCCTTCTTTTAAAACGCCCTGTTCCAACTTTATCTGCAGCAGATTTTGTTTATTTGGTGCTTTTTGAACATCCAGTACCTGTGCATTGATTCCATCAGCTTCCAAAACACCTGTATCCGCAATCTGTCCACCACTTTCGGCATAGAAGCAGGTTGTATCTAAGATGATCTGGCCTTCCTCTTCTAAACCATCCACACGTTTTCCATCCTTGAACAAAGCGATGATCGTTCCATCACATTCCAAATGATCGTATCCAATATATTGACTTTCCTGTGTGAATTCCATCAAATCTACGTGTTGCGAAGCAAAAGATTCTTTGGTATTACGGGCATTACGAGCACGTTCTTTTTGAAGTTGCATCTGAGCATCAAATTCATCACGAAGCACTTCCAAACCACTTTCCTGAGCAATTTCCTGTGTCAACTCAAATGGGAACCCATAAGTATCATACAGCTTAAAGACAATTTCACCGGAAAGCTTACCATTCTGCGCTTTCTGAATTTCCTCATCCAGTAAAGCCTGTCCATTTTTCAAAGTCTTTTTAAAAGTATCCTCTTCTATTTTGATCAAACGCTGGTTAAATTCCACATGCTCCTGTAAATACGGATAGAAGTCCTGCATCGTATCGGCAACAACCGGAACCAGTTTATATAAGAAGGCATCCTCTAAACCTAATTTCAAGCCATAACGAACCGCTCTACGAAGCACACGACGAAGAACATAGCCACGACCACTGTTTGAGAAGTTGGCACCATCACTTAACGCAAAAGTTACGGTACGAATGTGATCGGCAATGACACGATAAGCCATTTTATATTCACCCTCGTATGGATGTTTGGCCAGTTTTTCCGTCGCATGAATGATTGGTAAGAACAAATCGGTATCAAAGTTTGTTTCACCATCCTGAATCAAGGCAACCAAACGCTCCAGGCCCCTACCGGTATCAATATTTTTCTGTGGCAATTCTTTATAATCTTTTCGATCGATAGAAGGATCACAATCATATTGAGAGAATACGATATTCCATACTTCAACATATCGATCATTTTCCAATTCTTCAAAGAACAGACGTTCTCCCAAGCCTTCCGGATCATATTTTTCACCACGATCGAAGAAAATCTCAGAGTCCGGTCCACCCGGCCCTTTACCGATTTCCCAGAAGTTATCATCCGTTTTCAAGATGTGTTTTGGATCTACACCACATTTTTCAGTCCAAATGCGATACGCATCCTCATCATCTGTATAAACCGAAACATACAAACGATTTTTATCGATGCCCATCCATTTTTCACTCGTCAAGAATTCCCATGCGAAAGGAATGGCTTCTTCTTTAAAGTAATCTCCAATACTAAAGTTTCCCAACATTTCAAAGAATGTATGATGACGTGCTGTTTTCCCTACATTTTCGATATCGTTGGTACGAATGCTCTTCTGTGCATTGGCAATGCGATTACAACGCGGTTTTTCACTTCCGTCAAAATACTTTTTCAAAGCGGCAACTCCCGCATTGATCCATAATAAAGTTGGATCGTTGTTGGGGATCAAGCTGGCGCCCGGTTCGATCATATGTCCTTTTTCTTTAAAGTAGTCCAGGAACATCTGTCGAATTTGATTTCCACTTAACTGTTTCATTTCTTTCCTCCAATAAAAAAACGTCCCTATCTCTAGGAACGTTATCAACGCGGTACCATCCTAGTTCGTCTTCCTGTTGGAAAACGCCCTTAATTCTTCTTTAACGCAGAATACGGCTTCACTCCAAAGTAGCTTCAAAGAGTCTTATTGTAAGGCTTGCACCAAACGCCTTATCTCTAACTGTCCAAATTCTCTTCTACTTATCTTTTTCATCATCAAGCTCTCAAATTCTAGCATTCTTTTAAGATTTTGACAAGTAACTTCAACCCTTCCTGCAGACGATCTCTATCTAAATACGCAAAAGAAACGTTCAGACGATCTTTTGTCGGTGTATCGATACCGATTCCTTTTTCTTCACAAGTCTTTATGATCGCAAAGACATCACAATGTGAAATATCGATCTGATAGCTAAAATACGCCTCCTGCAAAAGGACAGAAAATCCGGCGGAAGTAAGAAGGTCATACGTGATCTGCTCTTTTTTCGCATATTCTCTTTTTAACTTACGCACATGTTTTTCCAAATATCCATTGGCGATATATCTTGCCAGTACCAGCTGTTCCAGCTTGGAAGCGGTCGGTCCAAATGAATCTTTAAACTGTTGATAAGCGTATTGAAACTTTGTATTTAAGATCATATAGCTTAGACGTAAGGATGGCAATAAGAGTCTTGAAAAGGAACTGAAATAGATTACATTATCCATGACACTGGCAGATTGTAAAGCCTGTCTGGGTTTGGAATGATAGGTCAATTCCCCATTATAGTCATCTTCCAGAATTAAAAAGCTTTTATCATAGGATAGATGTAAGATCGTATCCCGCATAGAATTCGAAAGTGGTGCAAAATCACGTCCAAAACAAGCCGTATTGATATATAAAATATCAATATCCAGTAAAGATAATTCCTCTATATATCTTTCTTTGGATAAAAAGTGACAATCAAATCCAAAGGATGTAAACACATGGTTGACTTCTTTGGATACACCTTCTTCCATTGCGATCGAAACCGGTTTTTCCAACAGTGAACAAAAATCAAACAACAATGATTGAAATCCAGATCCTACTAAAATCTGAGCACCAGTCGCCAAGATTCCTCGATTATGATAAGCATACTCACTAAGGGCGGTCCGCAATTCTTGTTCGCCCTGTTTATCTCCATAGGTTGAAATCAACGGCGTATCTTGGAAGACATCTTTCATATATCGTTTCCAGATTCTAAGATCAAAGCTATCCTGACTGACGGCATGACTTCTAAAATCATATAAGTATTGTTTCGGTATGTCTGAATTTGAAACCTCTGCTATGATTTGTTGGCGATGAAGCTGATAAGGCTTGATATCCACGATAAATCCCTTTTGTGCCTCGCTGATAATATAACCATCCAATACTAGTTGTTCATAACCTCTTTCAATGCTCGTTTTTGAAAAGCCGAAGATCTGCACACTTTTACGAATACTGGGAAGTGCATCTCCGTATTTTAAATATCCTTTTTTGATATCCTCTACAAATTTGTTATAGACCTGCATATATCGTTTCATAAACTGTCCCCTTAAAATTTAACATAATTGTATATTTTATAAAAGACACTTTATTCGTAAAATAGAGACAAAGGAAGGAATGAGATAGATATGAAAACAAACAAACAAATTCAACAAATTGTGCTCAGTGCCTTAGGAATTGCCATTGTATTTGTCGCAACGATCTTGATTCGTATTCCCAATGCGATGCAGGGATATGTTAATATGGGTGATGGATTTATCCTTTTATTTGCTTCTATTTTAAATCCCGGTTTATCATTTCTTGTTGGTGGCTTAGGCAGCGGTTTGGCGGATGTGGCCGGAGGCTATGGTTACTACTTTATTTTCACCCTGATCATTAAAGGGCTGGAAGGCTTTATCGTTGCCTACCTGTTACAAAAAAATGATCGGCCGATGTATCGCATACTTTGGTACCTGATTGGCTCTATGATCATGATCGGTGGTTATTTTATAGCCGATTCAATTGTCAACCAAAGTGTATGGTTAGGTCTTGCCAGTGTATGGGGTAACTTATTTCAGGCTGTCATGGGATTTCTGGTTGCGATCGTTGGCTACCCTCTTTTATCAAAACTTCATATGGTATCTTCTGAAAAAGCCACACATTAACGTGTGACTTTTTTTGTGATAATAAAAAAGAACAAATCCATATGATTTGTTCTAATCTTTTAAATGGTCCCCGAGGCCAGACTCGAAC
The DNA here is from genome assembly GCF_036552745.1 of Faecalicoccus sp. Classification (NCBI taxonomy): domain Bacteria; kingdom Bacillati; phylum Bacillota; class Erysipelotrichia; order Erysipelotrichales; family Erysipelotrichaceae; genus Faecalicoccus; species Faecalicoccus sp. The sequence goes on along the minus strand of NZ_JAXKBY010000021.1, from coordinate 6,905 downwards.
TGGCACGGTATCGCTACCGGTGGATTTTGAGTCCACTGCGTCTACCAATTTCACCACCCGGGGAAATCTCTTTATCGCTGTTGCTTGTCTATTATAACGAATTCAAAAATAGAAATCAATACCTTTTTTTGAAAAGCTGAAAACAAGCCGAAGAAGCATTTGAAAATTCCACTGAATTTCTCTATAATGGGCCTATGGAAAAAGTACTAGTTGGATTAAGCGGCGGCGTAGATTCTGCCATTGCCGCCTATATATTAAAAGAACAAGGTTATGATGTAACATGTTGTTTCATGCGAAATTGGGATGCGTTTGCCAATAATGATATTGAAGGCAATCCTACCATACAAAATGATGTATGCCCGCAGGAGCAGGACTACATGGATGCCAAGGCGGTGGCTGAACATTTAGACCTGCCGTTATTACGTGTTGATTTTATTAAAGAATATTGGGATTCTGTTTTTCAAACCTTCTTAAATGAATATGAAAAAGGACGTACACCCAATCCGGATATTCTTTGTAATAAATATATTAAGTTTGATGCTTTTTTTGACTATGCCATGAAACATGGATTTGATAAAGTGGCTACCGGCCACTATTGTTCAAACGAAACCAAAGATGGCTTTACCTATCTTACACGTGCTGCCGATCAAAACAAAGATCAAACTTACTTTTTGTGTCAGGTTCCGGAAAAAGCATTGGCAAAAACGCTATTCCCCATTGGAAATCTAATCAAGCCGGAAGTTCGAAAACTGGCCGATCAGCTGCATTTAGAAAGTGTTGCCACAAAAAAAGACAGTACCGGAATTTGTTTTATCGGTGAAAGAAATTTCAGACAGTTTCTTTCCAACTACCTTCCCAATAAAGAAGGTGATATCGTAGATATCGACACCGGAAAGAAGATTGCCAGACACTGTGGTGTTCTATACTATACGATCGGTCAAAGAAAAGGACTTCATATCGACCATGAAAAAGGCCCGTGGTTTGTCTGTGGAAAGGATGTTCACAAAAACATTCTCTTTGTATGTCATACCGATCATAGAGAATGGCTCTATTCGGATTCCTGTATCGTTAAAGGTATTAACTGGTTAGTACCGGACTTAAAAGAAATTCCGACCAAGCTGACCTGTAAGTTTCGATATCGTCAGGCTGATCAGGATATTGAAATCGTTTCTTTTGACAAAGACAGTGCAATGATTCGATATCCGCAAAAGATCGCATCGGTAACCGTGGGACAGGAAGCCGTCTTCTATCACGGACATGTTTGTCTGGGTGGCGGTGTTATTGAACAAGTCTTTGCGGGTGATGAAGATTTAAACGAGAAGATTATTCAAACATATAAGGAGAAAATCAGTGGATAAACAAACCATAAAAGCCAGTTTGGATTTTATCATATTCGAAAACCAGGAAACCCACTATGTTGTGGGTTCTTTTTCTGAGACGGAAACATATCATACTTTTACCGGAGCCGGTCGCCTGCAAGATCCAATTGAGGATCAGGAGTATGAATTGGTTGGCCGCTACATTACGCATCCAAAGTATGGTTCTCAATTTCAAATATTTAGTGCACAGAAGGTTCTTCCAAAAAAAGAACGAGCTATTCTTCATTTTTTGACCAGCGATGCCTTTCCTACCATTGGTAAAAAGACAGCACAGGCAATCTATGACACATTGGGAGAGGAATGTCTGCATCACATTATCGAAGATCCTGGAAAACTCGATATGGTTCCCGGTCTAAATGCCAAAAAAAAGGAAATCATCAAGGAAGGTTTACAGTCCTTTGACGGCTTTAATGAAACTTATGTCCGTCTTATGGAACTGGGGTTGGATCAAAAAAAGATCGAACTGTTGGAACAAGCCTATGACAATGTTTTAGATGTGATTGAAGAAGATTGTTTTCGCCCTTACTATGAAATTTATGGTTTTGGCTATCGATCGGCCTTAAAGTTAGCCGATGGCCTTGAAATGGATAAAAAAGATACTCGTCGTATGGATGCCTATGTCTATGAACTGACAAGAAATCTAAGCATGGCAACCGGAAATACATATATTTTTAAGACGTCCCTTTTGGAACATTTGCCAAATTGTTCGATAGAACTGCTGGATGAAATCTTAGATCGCTTATGTCTTCATAAAAGTCTTCATGTCGATGAAAACAAAGTGTATCCGTTTGGTTTATATGATGAAGAAATTGAAATTGCCAAAATCTTATCCCATCATCAATTTAAAGTAGATACCCTTTCCAAAAAAGACTTAGATAAAAAAATAGAAGAAGTGGAATTTGCTTATAACCTTCAATACGACAGTGTACAAAAACAAGCCATTGAAACTTTTTTTAATCACAGTATTTGTATCATCAATGGTGGACCGGGTACCGGAAAAACAACGACTGTTAAAGGGATTCTGGCTTTATACAATGCCTTCTATCCGGATTCAAAGATACAGCTTTGTGCTCCAACCGGTCGTGCCAGCAAGCGTTTGAGTCAACTGGCTTATGCGGACAGTAAAACCATTCATTCCCTTTTAAAATGGAACAAAGATGATAATACCTTTGCCAAAGATGAAAACGATCCCCTAGAACTGGATGTATTGATCATCGATGAATTCAGTATGGTCGATACCCATCTTTTCTGCAGTTTATTAAAAGCCCTACCGGATCATGCACGAATATTAATGATAGGTGATGAAGATCAGCTGGAAAGTGTTGGACCGGGAAAAGTATTTGAAGATATCATTTCAAGTCAGGTCTTTCCGGTCATTCATCTGGAAAAAATCTTTCGTCAAAAAAATGGTTCTGGTATTGTTACACTGGCTAAAGAAATCCGCGAGGAAACTACATGTACCTATGAAGATGGAGTCAACTTTATCGAAGAAAGTTCACAAAGGATCCTGCCAATGATACAAGGACTCACAAAAGATATGAATCTGGATGATTTTCAGATCTTATCACCGATGTATAAAGGGGCTGCCGGCATCGATGCGATCAATGTGGCGATGCAGGAGCAATTTAATCCAGCCTCGATAAACAAGCAGGAGCTAAAGGTCGGTACAACTACCTTTCGTGAAGACGATAAGGTCATGTTACTAAAAAATCTTCCAGAGGAAGATGTATATAACGGCGATATTGGATATATCATCGAAATCGATAATTCTTCAAAAGCAAATCAAAGAATCAGCGTGGATTTTGGCAATCGAATCGTAGATTTTACGTATGATTTTCTCTATTATCTCAAACATGCCTACTGCATCAGTGTTCATAAAGCCCAAGGCAGCGAATATGACACGGTTTGTTGTGTGGTCGATCAAAACTCTTTGCACATGTTGGAAAAGCGCTTGTTATATACGGGGATATCCCGTGCAAAAAAACAGCTTTTCATCATTGGACAACGCTATGTTTTTGAAAAACAGGTACGTTTAAAAAATCGCAGGATTCGACAAACAACACTAAAGAAAAGGATACAAGACTATATACGATAAAAAAACAGGTCACGGCCTGTTTTTTCTATGCAGAAGATTATGAATACCTCTTTTTAAAACAGTAAAGAAACCAAGGGACTGTACCATTTTATCTGAAGGCATATGATTACGAATCGCACGAAGAAGCTCTTTATTGCGTTTCCCCGCTGAAAAAGAGAAACTCCCATCACTTTTCGTAAAGATCGCAAAACGATTGATATAGCGTTTAAAATAAACCGATGCGGCTAAATAGTCGATTTCCTCCCAGGGAATTTGAATGTAGTCTTCGACCTTACGATCGTTATAATATTCAAACGCTTTATCACCGACCATAATCTTACCGGTACTGGTCAAGCCCATAAAACAGCTTCCCTTGACCGTCAACTCTGCTTTTGTATTCATTGATTGAACCATCGTATCACCTCAAAAAGAAGAAGTCCGGTAAAAACCGGACTTTTATACATTCTACATGAATCCGCAAAGAACACCAATGATACCAACAATGAAAAGACCAATAATAATAACGATCGGCGAAATATTCTTTTTCAATAGCCAGCAGATAAACAAAGTCAATAATACCGCCAGTAAACCTGGTGTTAATGAGTTTAAGTTATCTTGTAATGTAGTCGATGTTGTATCATACAAGAATTTTCCACTGTCATATTCACGTAAAATGGCCTGTAAAGATTCACCGGTACCGTCAAATTTAGAGAAGTCGATGATATTAACTTCATCATTGGCAACGGTAGATACAACCGGTGTTAAAGTGATGCTGACCCAACGCTGAACCAGGCCACCAATGACAAACATACCAAGGATACTGGCTCCCTGCGTAATCTTTCCTAACAATCCACCGGACAAGTCTTTGGTGATTGAAGTTCCTACTTTATAGCCAAACTCCTGCGTGTACCACATGAACGCAAAACGAATCACATTCCATAATACAAAGAATAATACAGGTCCTAACAAATTACCGCTCAGGGCAAAAGAAGCACCTAAAGCCCCTAAAATTGGACGCATGGTAAACCAGAAAGCCGGGTCACCGACACCAGCCAATGGTCCCATCATACCAACCTTAACACCCTGGATTGCCACATCATCAATTGGTGCACCATTGGCACGTTCTTCTTCCATGGCCAAAGTAACACCCATGACCGGAGAAGATACATAAGGATGGGTATTATAGAATTCCATATGACGCTTTAATGCGGAAATCTGATCTTCTTTGTTTGTATATAGTTTCTTGATAGCCGGAATGATGGAATAGCACCATCCACCGTTCTGCATACGTTCATAGTTCCAGGATCCCTGAAGAAACTGATGACGCCAACAAACTTTCATACGATCTTTTTTAGATAAAACAATTTTTTCTGCCATACTAATCTCTCCTTTCGATCCTAGTAATCATTCAGGATATCCCCTAACGGGTCACCTGTATTGGAGGCGTTTCCACCGGAACCTCCGCTTTCCTTCAATGCCAGATAAATCAAAGCTAAGGCAACACCAATGACACCCAGACCGATCAATGTGATCTCTTGGATACAAGCCAGTGTGAAACCTAAGGCGAAGAATGGCCAAGTTTCCTTTGTAGCCATCATGTTGATGACCATGGCATAACCAACAGCGGCAACCATACCACCACCAACGGTCATACCATTATTCAACCATGCCGGCATTGCCTGTAGAGCACTGGTAACGATATCCGATGGAACAAAGCACAAGATAGCTGCCGGGATCGCAATACGAAGTCCCTGCATCAAAATGGCGATATATTGCCAGATTTCAATCGTTTTAAAGCTTCCTTTTTCAGCCGCACCATCCATAATATGTACGATAGGAATGGCCAGCGTACGACAAATCATCGTTAAGAACAATCCAGCTACTGACAAAGGAACCGCAACCGCGATGGATGTAGAAATAACACTGTTTACATCGGTAGCTCCGTCTAAACCAAGCACCATGATAATGGCAGAGGCAACCGATGCCAAAGCAGCATCCGGTGCCACAGCAGCTCCAACGTTGGCCCATCCTAAAGCCATCAGTTGAAGATTTCCCGCCAACATGATCCCTTCTGTTAAGTGACCTGTTACAAGTCCGATCAATGTACATGCAACCAAAGGCTGATGGAACTGGAATTCATCCAAAATTCCTTCCATACCCGCTAATAAGGCTACAATGACAATGAGAATCACTGTAATAATATTCATATTAACCTCCAAAAACAATCTTATCCAAGTTCAGCTTCTGCTTTTTTCAAGATCGCATCCATATTTTCCGGGCTGTCGGCCGGAACTTTACGGACATCAAATTTAACACCCAGCTTTTCAATCTCACGCATGGTCTTTACATCGTCTTTATCAAAAGCTAAAGCCTTCGTAACCGCAACTTTTCCCTGTGAATGTGCCATGGAACCTACATTTAATGTTTTGATATCCACACCACCCTGAATTGCTTTTAGGGCATCCTGTGGTGTTTCAAACAACAACAACGCTTTGGTTGCACCAAAACGAGGATCCTTAGCCACAGCAATCATCTTATCAATCGGTACAACATGTGCCTTAACTCCCGGAGGAGCAGCCTGTATGATCATGTTTTTTCGCAATTCATCGTGTGCTACATTATCAGAAACAACGATGATACGATCCGGATTGGTTGATTTTGTCCATGTTGTTGCCACCTGTCCGTGCAATAAACGGGTATCGATTCGAGCTAATACATATTTGATATGTCCATCACCCAGCACGGTTCCTTCCGGAATGGCCTGCTGCATGACAGGAGCCGCACTCTGCTCTTTTTCTTCTTCCACCGGTTCCAGATCTTCCGGTTGAATGCGAACACCCTCTTTTGCCGTCTTGGCAATGTGCATCGCAATTTCATGAGCTGTGTCCATGCTCATTCTGGATGCATAGGCTTCAATCAACATAGGCAGATTCAAACCGGTTACAATAGCCCAGCTTTCATGCCCGTCTTTTAAAGCACTTGCCTGATTGAAAGGCGTTCCGCCCCAAAGATCCACCAGGAATAAGATCTCATCCTGTTGATCAAAGGAAGCAATCGCGTCTTCCATTTTTTTGCGAATATCCTGAGGTCCCTCGCTTGGTTTTAAAATGCAAGGTTTGACATTTGCCTGATCGCCAAAGATCATAGATCCGGACTGATGAATCCCTTCGGCAAATTCCCCATGACTCGCTAGGATAATTCCTACCATATTAACCTCCTATCTACTCACCTGTATATAAGTGATCATGTTGCCTGTATAAAAACAGCTCGTATTTGTATTCATTATATAGCCATACTATTTTTATACAGTGGTACATTCATCTGCAAATAGCGGACAAATCGGTACGGCTCTAGCGGTATAACCGGTGCAGAACATCAGAAAACTCGGTGCATCATGACGGCTATTCGGTGTGAACATTCCTCCCGCATGCTATAGTTTATTTCTGTAGTAT
>NZ_JAXKBY010000020.1:0-9758 GCF_036552745.1 Faecalicoccus sp. | reverse complement strand
GTGAAGTTGGTGGAATCGGTGGTGAAGAAGACGGTGTCGTTTCTGCCGGTGAATTAGCTGATCCTGAAGAATGTAAGATCATTGCCGAATTAGGTGTAGATTTCTTAGCTGCCGGTATCGGTAACATCCATGGAAAATACCCTGCAAACTGGGCTGGTTTGAGCTTTGATCGTTTAGCTGAAATCCAGGCTTCTACAAACGGTAAACCATTAGTATTACACGGTGGTTCTGGTATCCCTCGTGAACAAGTTAAGAAAGCTATTGATTTAGGTGTTTCTAAAGTTAACGTAAATACAGAATGCCAGCTTGTATTTGCAGATGCTACTCGTAAATACATCGAAGCCGGAAAAGATCAGGAAGGAAAAGGTTACGATCCACGTAAACTGTTGAAACCAGGAGCTGATGCCATCACTGAATTAGTAAAAGAAATGATGACAAATTTCTTCGGTTCTGCTGGAAAAGCTGAATAATTCAAAACCTTATAGAGTCGGATGCGTCCGGCTCTTTTTCTTTTTCCTCCTTGTAATTTCATAAACATTTCTTTAGAATAAAAAGGAACACTTGAAATGAACACAGTTTTGTGTATGATATATAAGCATGTCTAGGAGGTAAGGTATGGAGGAAATAATCAAGATCGAAGGAGGCCATCCTTTACGGGGGACAGTACGAATCAGTGGTTCTAAGAATTCAACGGTGGCATTAATTCCTGCCTGTGTTTTAGCCAACGAACCAGTAACGATTTATGGTGTTCCTAACATCAGTGATGTGGAATCCTTAAAAGTCTTGTTGGAAGAATTAGATGTAGATGTAAAACAGTGTGATGAAGAAACACTTTATATAGATCCAAGTCAAATGAACAATAAGCCTATGGTATCACAGGCTGTTAGTAAGCTTAGAGCCAGCTATTATTTTATGGGGGCTTTATTAGGAAAGTTCGGTCATGTAGAGATCAAAATGCCGGGTGGATGTTATTTGGGGCCTCGTCCTATTGATTTGCACTTAAAAGGCTTTGAAGCTTTAGGGGCTACTGTACAATATACAAAAGGTTGTTATATTCTTGATGCCAAGGAACTGGTAGGAACGAATATCTTTTTGGATATCAGTTCCGTAGGGGCAACAATCAATATCATGATGGCAGCTGTCTATGCCAAAGGACGAACAGTTATTGAAAATGCGGCCAGAGAACCGGAAATCATTGATATTGCTACGCTTTTAAATAAAATGGGGGCACGTATTCATGGTATGGGCACCAGTACGCTGACCATTGATGGGGTAGAACGATTGGGTGGTTGTATGCATGAGATCATTCCGGATCGTATTGAAGCCAGTACCTATCTGATCATCGCAGCAGCTATGGCCGATACCATGCGTATTGAAAATATAATTCCGCAGCATGTGGAAGCTATCACAATGAAGCTGAAGGAAATCGGTATTCAAATGAAGGTAGAGTCGGATGCAATCGAAGTGTATAAGACAGAAGGACCTTTAAAGCCAACTGATATTCTGACAAAACCATATCCAGGGTTTGCCACGGATGTTCAGCAGCCTTTTACGGCACTTTTGACACGTGCTCAGGGACAATCGGTCGTAACGGAAACCATCTATACAGAGCGTTTCAAGCATTGTTATGAACTGAATAAAATGGGAGCGGATATTGATGTTCGTGTGCCAAGTTCCTTTATCAATGGAAATACGCCTTTAACAGGAACCAGTGTTACGGCAACTGATCTTCGCTGTGGAGCTTGTCTTGTGATTGCTGCTTTGATGGCAGAAGGCGTAACGGAAATTCATGACGTTTATCATATCGATCGAGGATATGAGGATCTGGATGGAAAATTAAAATCGTTAGGCGCCGTGCTTTGGCGAGAAGAAGTTGAATAGACTGCAATTGATTTTGCGGTCTTTTTTCTTTATCATAAAAGTATGATCAAAGTTGCCTTGTTAGAGTATGAAAAAGAATCTATGGAAGTTGTTTTTTCCCTGGCGAAAGTTTTTGATACGCTGGACTGGACATTTCGTGTCTTTACAAAAGCCTCGGAACTGGCAAAACGCATGAAGGTGGAGGATTATCAAATCTTTGTCTTTGATGAGGTATTTAAGACACCTCGTTTGGAAAGTGTATTTGTGCATGATCATCCCAGTGCTTTGTTTATCTATCTGTGTAAAAATGTATTGGCGGTAAAAGGAAATGATCAAAGAAACCGTGTCTTATATATCGATAAGGCAAAGATTCGTCAGCAGATTGAAAATGAAAGAGAACTGCTTCTTTCACAATATCACCAAAGTGAATTCTATGAATTGAACTACGATGGAATCCATGTTCGATTGCCTTATCAGGATATTTATTATCTGGATAAAATGGAAAAGATGATTTATTTTCATACGCGAAAAGGAGAATTTCATGAGCGAGCTAATATGGCTGATTTAGAAGAACGTCTGGCTGATTTTGGATTTCTACGCGTACATGTGTCCTATCTTGTGAATGCCAAATACATCGTATGCTGGTTTAAGGATGAAGTAGAACTTAGTAATGGTGATAAGGTGCCGCTTTCCAGAGCACAAAAAAAGAAGATTTTGGCTAAACAAAGGTCAAAAAAGACAATATGACAACCAAGATGGACAGAGTGCTTGTGATCGTTATAAAATCATATATACTGTAAGTGAACAAAGGAAATAGAAGTAAGCGAAAGGTTTCCTTTCTAAATGAAACGATAGAGAGCGGTGGGAAGATGACAATAGTTTAATCGTTGGAAATTGATTTTTCCGGCAAAGCACGAAACTATGGAGAGAAGACTCCAAAGGGTATGTCGGAGCAATCCGAAAAAAACATTCCGTAAAACTTGGTGAATGCGTGGATGAAAGATTGACAGGCTGGTAAGGCTGTCAGGTGATGGATTTCACAGATAAAACCATCTTTGCATATCATGAAGCTGTCATCTAATCCTACATAAAAAGAGCACAGACACCGGAATATTGGAGTAATCGGAAAATGCTGTGGAAAATACGTTATGTGGGTAACATCTCAATAGATGAACTTATACAACAACTGAATTTGTAAGGCAAGACTTGTGGTCTTGCCTTCTTTTGGCATAGATGAAAACTGAAATGAAAAAGTGGTCAAAAAAAGAGTCAAAACAGATGCAATTTTTAAAGAAATCTGTCATAGTATAGGCAAGGAGGAAATACTAATGAAAAAATATGTATGTGATGTATGTGGATGGGAATATGATGAATCCGTAGGTATTCCTGAACAAGGTATTGCACCGGGTACAAAGTTTGAAGATCTTCCTGAAGATTTTGTTTGTCCATTGTGCGGTGTAGGAAAAGATCAGTTCAGTCCAGTAGAGTAATACATGAAATAAGAATCTTCGGATTCTTATTTTTTTGGTTTGAATTATGTGATTTTTTTTAACTGTGGTATATTATATACATAAATAGAAAAGTTGAGGATCTTGTATGAAACTATTAGCTACGGATTATGATGGAACTTTAAAATACGCAAAACATATTATGCCTGAGGATCTACAGGCCATTCAGGATTGGAAAAAGGCCGGCAACCTGTTTGTTTTATGTACGGGTCGATCAATGGAATCCATCGAGGCCCAGGCCAAACAATACGATTTACCGGTTGATTACTACATTACAAATAATGGCGGTATGGTCTTTGATCGAGAAGGACATGAACTGCTTTCCTATTATTTAGATATTGTGACGGCCGTCGATATCATTTATGCGGCCAAGCAGGAAGAAGGAGTAGCCAGTGTTGTGATCAATGATGGTGTACATCGTCACAAAATGACAATTGATGAAAGTATTACGGATCGTCGTTATCCGGAAATGCAAAGTGATATGAGTGTGGATGACTTGATCAATACACAAAAAATCGCTCAGATCGTTATTTCTATGTCTGAACAAAATCTGGCGGTTACATTGGCAGAAAACATCAATATGTTCTTTGGTGAAATTGTAGTGGCCTATGCCAATAACTTTGTAGTGGATGTTGTTCCTAAAGGGGTTTCCAAGGCAACCGGTTTGGAATTTGTCGTGGAATATACGAATACAAACGAAGAAGATGTTTATACTATCGGTGATTCCTACAATGATATTCCGCTAATGACGTATGGATATCATGGTGCCTGTATGGAAATGGCGGATGAAGCGGTTAAAGAAAATGCGAACGTTTTCTATGAATCGGTAGGCTCTATGATTCATACGATTTTAAAATAAAACGTATAAGGGGGTAAGGAAATGAATATAACGCTCAGCGATATTTCATTGCTCCTGCGGCTGATTTTGGATATTCTTGTTGTCTGGGCATTGATTTACTATGCATTACGTATCGTGCGTAATAACACACGAACGATTCAGATCACAAAGGGAATCTTGTTTATCATTATCGTACAAGGGCTTTCTACATTACTGGGATTAAATGCATTAAGCTTTCTGATCAGTATCTTTGTGAACTGGGGCGTTGTTGTCATCGTGATCATTTTTCAGCCGGAAATACGTGCCATGTTGGAAAAGTTTGGTAAATCGTCTTCCATCTTAGGTGCCAATGTTTCCAAGGAAGAGCAGATCAATATGATCGAAGAACTGGTTCGTGCCTGTGAGCAGATGTCAAAGACCAAGACGGGTGCTTTGATCTCCATTCAGCGAAATTCATCGATGGAAGATTATGTACATACAGGAATCGAAATGGATTCGGTTGTATCAAGTGAGCTTTTGGGTACGATCTTTCAGTATGGGACACCCATGCATGATGGAGCGGTAATCATCATTGGAAATAAGATTGCCTGTGCGGCAGCTTATTTTCCACCTACGACAAAGGATCTTCCCAGCAAGTATGGGGCTAGACATCGTGCGGCGGTAGGTATCAGTGAAATCACGGATTCTATTACGATCATCGTCAGTGAAGAAACAGGCAATATCTCGGTAGCCATGAATGGTCAGTTGACGCAATATAAACCAGAGGGACTTTCCCGTCTTTTGCGCAATTTGCTTGTGCCGGATACAGAAAAACCAACAGGCAGTCCATTGTTCAGGCCAATCATTGATACGGCTAAAAGTCTGGGGTTCAATCGTTCGCGCAGACAAATTGAGATGCGTAAACAACAGAATGTGGATGAAAGAATCCAACCACTGGAAATTGTCGATCTCACAAGGCAGGGGGTGAATACGCATGGCAAAGCCAAGTAAGGATAAATCCTCTGCAGGTTTTTTGGATCGTTTTTTGGAAGTGCTGTATTCTTTCTTTCGACGCTTTAATAAATTGTTTGATCGTGTTGTTTTCAATAAAGCTGGTTCCTTGATCATCTCTTTGATTGCTTCTCTGGTGATTTGTATCGCCATTGATTATCAGGATATTCGTATCGAACTGTTTAATGATACGACAACGGTCGTCGATCTGGGAAATGTGAATACAGAGATCAATTTAGATCAGAATAAGTATGAGGTCAGTGGTATTCCTTCCAGTGTGCAGGTAACGCTATCTGGTGAGGAAACCGATATAGAAGTGTATCAGAAGCAACATCCGAATTTGACGGTAAAAGCGGATTTGAGCCAGTATAAAGAGGGAAGCTATATTATCGATTTGGCACTGGAGGATCTTCCATCGACCATTAAGGCTTCCATATCACCGGCGACGGTCACGGCCACGATCACATCTAAGCGTACACGTGTCTTTAGTGTAGCACCGGAAATCTTGATCGGAGCCGGACAAAAGGCATCGGATTTCAAGACACCGACTTTAGCAGTCAACAGTGTTACGATTCGAGCTACAGCGGATGAGCTGAATGCGATTCGATTTGTACGTGCTATCGTGGATGTCAGTGGATTTACCAGCGGAAATTCTGCGAAAGTCAATGCCAATGTTGTGGCTTATGATGCGGATGGTAACCGTGTACAAGTGGAAATCGATCCTACAACGATCGAAGCAACGGTTGAAAGAGAAGATACAGAATAGGAGTATAGAATTATGGGAAAATATTTTGGTACCGATGGCGTGCGGGGACGTGCCAATGAGGGATTGACACTGGATATGGCCATTCAAATTGGTCAGTATCTGGGCATGTATTATGGAAAAGAAAAGCATGCTCGTATCCTGATTGGAAAAGATACACGTTTGAGCGGTGATATGTTTGAATTGGGATTGGCAGCCGGCGCTACTTCCATGGGAGCACAGGTCTATTTGTTAGGGGTATGTCCTACACCGGCCGTCAGCTATCTGATTCAAAAAGAGCGCTTTGACTGCGGTATCATGGTATCGGCCAGTCACAATCCTTATTATGATAATGGAATCAAGGTCTTCAATCATCACGGGGAGACGATGGAAGAAGATGTGCTTTTACAGATCGAAGATTATATCGATGGCAAAAGTACTCTGACTTTAAATACCGGAGATAAGATCGGAGAATACTTTGAATGGCAGGATGGCCTGGAAATTTATATGTCCTGGTTAAAGGAAATCGTGCCGGTCGATTTAAGTGGCTTTAAGATTGCGGTCGATAATGCCAATGGTTCCGCCACCAGTACCGCGATTGAAACTTTAGATTCTTTAGGTGCAACCGTAGAAGCCATTTCCAATTCACCAAATGGGATCAATATCAATAAAAACTGTGGTTCTACACATCCGGAAAAGCTGCAGCAGATGGTCAAAGAGGGCGACTATGATATCGGTTTGGCTTTTGATGGCGATGCCGATCGTTTGATTGCGGTCAATGCCAAAGGTGAACTTGTCGATGGAGATTACATTCTATACATCTGTTCAAGATATATGAAATCGGTCAACCGCTTGAATAAAAATATGTGTGTAACGACTGTCATGGCTAATTTAGGTTTGTATAAAGCTTTAGATGCCAATAAGATCGATTATGTACAAACACCGGTCGGTGATAAGTATGTATTTGAAGAAATGCAGAAAAACGATTACTATCTGGGTGGAGAACAAAGCGGACATATCATTTTCTATGAAAATGCAGTAACAGGCGATGGCTTATTAACGGCATTGAAACTTTTAGAAATCATGAAGAATACCGGAAAATCGTTAGAGGAGCTTTCGGAAGGATTGTTTATTTATCCACAGCTTTTAAAAAATGTTAAAGTAAACGATAAAGAAGCAGCTTTAAAAGATGAAGCCTTGTGGAAGGTCGTTAAAGAAGTGGAAGACGAATTAAAGGATGAAGGACGTATTTTAGTTCGTCCAAGTGGTACAGAGCCATTGGTTCGTGTCATGGTAGAGGCAAAGACAGATGAACTTTGCCAGCAGTATGTACAGCGTGTCGTTGATTTTATAGAGGAAAGTCAGTATTAAGGAGGGAGATCATGAAGCGAGTAATCTGTGTGGTTGAAGATGAAAAAGATCTAAACAACCTGGTTGCACAATATTTACGCAAAGAAGGCTACGAAGTACGTTCTTACTATACGTATGAAGAAGCCAGTGCTCACGTTCAGGATGATGATGTGCATTTGTGGATTCTGGATATCATGTTGGATGACAAATCCGGCTTTGATCTAATTGAAGAGATCCGTCTGCAGGGACCGGAAACACCGGTTATCTTTATGTCAGCTCGTGATAAAGAATTTGACCGCATCATCGGTTTAGAAAAAGGTTGTGATGACTATATCACAAAGCCATTTTCACCTAAAGAAATGGTGCTTCGTGTCAACAATATCATCAAACGTGCCTATAAGGATGACAATAACCGTATTGCGGTAGATGGATATGAACTGGATGAAGAACAGCGTAAGATCTATGCCGATAATGTTGAAATTGAACTGACGACAAAGGAATTTGATCTTTTGATGATGTTTATTAAAAATAAAGGTATTGCCTTTTCACGAGATAAGATCTTAGAAAACGTATGGGATGAAAACTACTTTGGAAGTGATCGTGTAGTGGATGATACGTTACGTCGTTTACGTAAAAAACTACCGAATCTGAACATCCATACCATTTATGGATACGGATATCGTTTAGGATAGGTTCATGTTTTCTCAATTTTTTAAAAAGCTTTCTTTAACACAGCAGGTCTTATTGATGATACTGCTGTTTATCAGTTTTTTTGCGACGTTTTTCTTTTTTTATCTCAGCAATAACATTGACAATATGATTGCCAATCAGATGTACACGACCATGTCCAGTCGCCAGCAGCCTATTGTTTCTTTATTGAAATCGAATTTATTAGGTGCCGGGGATGCCTATGATGCGATTTATAAAGCTTTGTCCAGCGATAACATACAAACTAACTGTATCGTTTCCAAAGACAGCAAAAGCAATGAAATGCAGATCACAATTTTAAATCCGGACAATGCCGATGATGTCGATCAAAGCCTATATCGTTATTTGATCAACCAATCAGCAAATATGGTTTCGGATCATAATGAAGAAATGCAGGGAACGATTTCAAATCAAAGCATACAATATTATTATCGACTCCAGCAGGTACAGACAACCAACGGTGTGATCGTTTTGGTCAGCTTTATGGATGATGCCTATCCGCAAAGCATACGAAATACTTTGGTTGAATCCACGGTTTATGGTACGATACTGGCATTTTGTATCTTTATCATCATCATGATGATCTGGGTTTTCTCAATCATTCATCCTTTGAATCAGATCAAATCGTATATTGCGCAGGTGAAGCAGGGAAAAGAAGTGGAACTGCATTTGAATCGCGATGATGAGATCGGAGAAGTGGCCAAAGAACTGGTCAATATGAAGGATGAGCTGCAAAAGCAGGAAAAAGTGAAAGAAGAAATGATTCATAACATCTCTCACGATCTAAAAACACCGATTGCCACGATCAAATCGTATTCTGAATCCATTAAGGATGGTATATATCCGTATGGAACCCTGGAAAAAAGTATCGATGTGATCTTAGATAATGCCAATCGATTGGAAGCAAAAGTACATAACTTATTGTATTTGAATCGTATTGAATATTTGATTACCAGTGATGCCGAGGGCGTTGTGACCAATATGAAAGAAGTTGTGGAGGAAGTCGTATTAAATTCGGCGGTGATTCGTCCGGAAATTCGCATCATTACTGATGTGGAAGAAGTCTTCTTTGACGGACTTTTGGAATCCTGGCGTGTTTGTATTGAAAATATTATGGAAAACGCATTCCGTTATGCGAAAAGCTATATACAGATTACGGTCCGGGAAAATGATTTACAGATATCCAATGATGGTCCAAAGATGCCGGAGGATCGAATCGAAGCTCTTTTCAGGCCTTATGAAAAAGGTGAGGGCGGACGCTTTGGCTTAGGTCTTTCTATCGTATCTCGTGTTGTTAAAGCTAATAAATATCATGTAAAAGGCTTTAATACAGAGGATGGTGTATGTTTCAGGATTTACCGAGATGTTCCAAAGCCAAAGAAAAAGCCGAGCGACCGAAAAAGCTGGCGTGACAACAAGGCCCATGAAAATAAAAAAGAAACAGAAGTAAAAGAGAACAAGGAGGATCTGACATGAGAGTAGGAACGATTGGATCTGGTGTGATTGTAGATCGTATGATTGATGCGATGAAACAGACAAAAGATGTAGAGGTGGTTGCCGTATATTCTCGAACAAAAGAGAAAGCGGAAGACTATGCGCAAAAACATCAGATTGAAAAATCGTATCATGACCTGGAAAAAATGCTTCAGGATATCACCATTGATACGATTTATGTCGCCAGTCCCAACAGCCTTCATTTTGAACAGTCAAAAAGAGCGCTGCAGTCAGGAAAGCATGTCATCTGTGAAAAACCATTTACACC
>NZ_JAXKBY010000019.1:0-12256 GCF_036552745.1 Faecalicoccus sp. | reverse complement strand
TAGGATGTTGTACCGGTGTATCGCTGTCTTCCTGATATGCTTTCATCAAATTGATACGTGTTAAAAATTCATTGGCCGAATAAACACCGATCAAGTTTTCTCCAGGTAATCCCATAAAGTTAGGAAGACCGGCACCTGAACCGATAAATACAGCTTCATAGCCTTCTTCCATAATAGAATCGATGGAATCAGAACGCCCCACAATAAAGTTTGTGATGATTTCTACACCTAATTCTTTTAAGTGGCTGATTTCTTTTTGCACGATTTCCTTTGGTAAACGAAACTCCGGAATACCGTACATCAATACACCTCCGGCAACATGAAGGGCTTCAAAGATCGTTACCTGATATCCCAGCTTGGCCAAATCTCCGGCACAGGTCAACCCGGCAGGTCCGGCACCTACGATGGCCACCTTATGACCATTTGACTGTGGTTTTTCAAAAGGTGTGTCGTTATGTTCTCTGTGATAATCGGCAACAAATCGTTCCAAACGACCGATCGCAACCGGCTCATTTTTAATACCGCGAACGCAGACTTTTTCACATTGATTTTCCTGTGGACAGACACGACCGCAAATAGCCGGTAATGTGCTGGTCAAAGAAATGATCTTATATGCTTCTTCAAACTCTCCCTGCGCTACTTTTTCAATAAAATCCGGAATATGGATATTCACAGGACAGCCGCTTACACAAGGCTGATGTTTACAATGCAGGCAGCGAGTTGCTTCTTCAACCGCCATTTCCGGCGTATATCCTAAAGCAACTTCATCAAAATTTGTGATACGAACAGCCGGATCCTGAACCGGCATCGCAACTTTATCCGGACGCATATTTGGCATATTATTCAACCTCCTTATTCAGAAGATGACAAGCTTCATCTCGC
Organism: Faecalicoccus sp.; assembly: GCF_036552745.1. NCBI lineage: Bacteria > Bacillati > Bacillota > Erysipelotrichia > Erysipelotrichales > Erysipelotrichaceae > Faecalicoccus > Faecalicoccus sp. The sequence continues at coordinate 11,374 of NZ_JAXKBY010000019.1, read as the reverse complement.
TTATGTGCTTCAAAGCTTTTATAAGCCGTATTTCGAGCCATAGCCTGATCAAAATCAACTAAATGGCCATCAAAATCTGGTCCATCTACACAGGCAAACTTGATTTCATCTCCAACCTTCAAACGACAACCACCGCACATTCCGGTACCATCGATCATCACAGGGTTCATTGATACCGTAGTTGGAATATTGTATTTCTTTGTTGTTAAAGAGACAAATTTCATCATGACGATCGGACCGATAGCCACAACTTCGTCAAATTTTTCACCGCCTGTGATCAAGTCTTCCAGCTTATTGGTAACTAAGCCTTTTTCTCCAACAGAACCATCATCACTCATTAGATAATAGGCATCACTGACTTTCTTAAATTCCTCTTCCAGGATTACAAGATCTTTGTTTCGAAAACCAACGATCGTTGTCACATCAGCACCCGCTTCATGAAAAGCCTTGGCAGTCGGATAAGCGATGGCACATCCAACACCACCACCGATGATACAAACCTTCTTATTTCCATCGATCACACTTGGTTTACCTAAAGGACCGGCGAAATCTTTTAAACAATCTCCTTCATTTAGTGCGTTTAAAAGCATGGTCGTTTCCCCAACAACCTGGAAAATGATCGTAACCGTACCTTTTTCTGGATTACTGTCGGCAATCGTCAAAGGAAGACGTTCTCCCCGCTTGTGAACACGTAAAATAATAAACTGGCCGGCTTTAGCTCGTTTGGCTACAAAAGGCGCTTCGATTACCATACGAGTTACAGTCGGATTTAAAGCTTCTTTTTTCAATATTTTATACATAACATTCCTCACCCGTTGAAAATTATATCATAAAACTTTGAAAATTTATTACATTTTTTATCATTTAGAATTATAGACCAAATCAAAATGAACCATTGGAAGCTTTTCTTCCAGTCCGGTATCGTAATCCTTCTGTCCGATAAAGCTTAAAAAATCTTCGTCTCTGGTCGAATCCTCCAGACACTCCAAAAGTAACGCATTCACCTTAAAGGCTTTATCCATCGCTCTATCATACAAATCAAAGAAGCTTTCTGTACTTTTGATCTCCTCATCGCAGGGATGTACCCATTCTTTATGTAACAGATTGATTGTATCAAATGGATCTTCCGGTTGATTGGGCACAAAGAAGCCCGAAACAGCGCTTTCTGTATTTGTCAGTTTTTCGATATTGTGAAAGAAATGAAATTTTTTACCCGAGGCATCGTAAAAGACCTTCTGCATAAAATTCCAGTCCTCTATGCTTTCTAAAATTTGATGCGGTTTGACATCCACACCATAGATTTGTCTTGCCACCGGCACATAAATACGTGCAATCGCCCGCACTTGTTCTAAAGAAGCATCTGTGATCATATAAGCCTTGAAATCCTGAATCGTCTGTTCTCTTTTGACCTTCAACATGATCGCATCGATCAAAGATTCAAAGCGATGATGCCACCAGCTGCTTTGTGCACTTTTACATCCTGTTCGATAATACACATATGGATGCGCCGTTGAATCCAGCGACCAATGCATCAAGTGTCCCATCAAATAGGCTGTCATATCTTTTTGGATCTCTTTGTCTTTTTCTTTACGAATACAGGCAAGCGCACATTGATAAAACTCACGTATATGTTGCGAATGCACTTTGCTTCCTAATTTTCTTAACGGTGTCTTTTGAAACGCTCTGGTTGGACTTAAACCATGAAAGAACAAAAAATCCGGACCGTTGGCACCAATTTCCACCAATTGTTTTCTAGGTAACAGCCATTCTTGTAAACTGGTACTGGCATCTTCTAAAAACTCATTGGCAAATAATGTATGAGTAATGATATTAGGCATTTTCTTCCTCCTTGATCTGATTTATCAATCCATGATACACCACATATTCCGCATAAGTATCCATTCGACAATAATTTCGAATATCCTCGCGAATCTTTTTTTGATCCGCCACACTGGCCTGTTCGATCGTACGATAGGCATGCACCGCATTTAAACCATCATGGATCGCCAGTTGTTTATAAGAAACTTCATCGGTAAAAACAGGCAATACATTTTTTAAAGAATAATGACCTCGCATACGATTGTCATAATAGATTCCGGTTTCAAATGGTTTAGATAGATCCATCATACGATCGCAAACTGCTTTTAGGCGATCGGCATATTCCGGAAACTGTTCAGCAAGCTGCATCAATCGTAATTTTTCAGCCCCCTCCATATTATAGACAAGGATCGAACCTTCGGATGGAAGATCGTTAAGTAACGATTCGATAAATGCTTTACGACAATCACTGGTGCCAAAGAAATCACGATGCTCCAATTCTTTTTGACGGGTTTCAATATGCAGGCTGTATTGAAAACATAGTACATCAAATGGTTTCATGTTCGGATAAGGTGGTATGCCAAAGGTATCCCACTCAAAATCTAAATAACTGATCGGATATTTTACCTTATCCAGCCATTGTGACAAGGCCAGTCGATCCATAAAAAAGCCATTGCGACTTGCCATGAACTGTGCATACTGTAAGCGATAGCCTTCCAGCTGATCGATATCCATTTGAGAAATGTGACGCAATCCCTGCCGATACGCTTCCAGTTTATTTTGTGAAGTCGTCAAAAACAAAACGGAATCATCCGGCAAAACCGAATCATCAAAACAGGAAGCATAATAACTGCACCGTCTTCCGGCCGTACAATTCTTATTTCGCTCCATGTTGATTTCGCTTTGAGCTACGATCTCTTTGGTCTTGGCAATGCAGGCGTCCAAATCGACATCAATAGCTTGCACACGCGAATCGATATTCTTTGATGGATTATTTCGACGGTTGAAGAAACAGTCCCCTTTTACCAACAAAGAATGAAGATCCAGGTCTTCCTTACGCACATAATCTTTCTGTATGTAGATAATTTCATGCGATACGATCGATATCCCGGCCTTTTGGGCAATCAGATCATTTAATTTCATGCGAAAGGCTTCACTTTCCCTGGGATAACAACTCAAATACGGATAGATCGCATGATATCCCTCTTCCCTTTTTATCAATACAGGAATCTGTGTTCGACATTCATCATAAGAGAAACGGGCAAAGAGAATCACGGATGTATCTTTCATTTTCGCCATAGTCATCTCATTGGTATCCCCAACTTGTCCACATACGGCATCCTCCAATCCTAAATATGCTTTCCACAAAGAGGAGAATGGTTCAATCATATGGAAATATTGTTTAGGAAGACTGATTTTATGATAAATGTTCCAGGCATACTTTTCACAGCAAAGCGCATGCAGGATATCAGTAACATGAATCATCATAAGGTTCACCTGTTTCTAAAAAAGCACGAATTTTTGATGTAAATTCTTCCCGATAGCTTTCGGGTTCTACAATCGTTACTTTGCCATCAAAAGAAAAAATCTGACGATAGAGCTCATAACGATCCGGACTCTTGAAGCTATAGAGAATACCACGAGGCGTTTCAGCTTCTTTTTTCAATTCAACGCCCCAGCCTTTATATTCTTCAAAACGATCGACTTGATCTTTTTGGACCAGCACTTTCACACGCTTAAAATCATTTTTGATGATCCCAAAACGACTGATGATAGACATCAGCTGATATTGCGAATCCCACAGAAATGTATCTTTGGTCTTTCTTAGCGATCGCATGCGCTTTTCACTGAAGCGATAGACACGATATTCCTTGCGCAAATGGGAAAAGCCAACCAGATAATACGTATTGCGATAATGGATCACATCATAGGGATCCAATTCAAAAGACAGGCAGGTCTCATTTTTAGTCCCCTGATATTCCAACAGTAAAATTCGATGTTGAAGAATCGCTTCCATCGCAAGATCCAACATTCTTTGTAGCTTTACAGATAGCTTTTCACCGGGACTTTCCAAATAGCGTATAGAAACCGGCACTTTTTGATGACTGACATCAAGCACCTTATCCATTGCACTGCGATAGGCCGGATAAAAAGAAACTTCCGGATGTCCTTTCATAAAAGAAATACCTTCTTCCAAGGCTGCCATTTCTTCTTCTGTCAAACGAGTGACCGGCATAAGCTGTTCTTCATCCAACATATAACCGCCATAAGGCCCTTTCTTTTCAATGATATTAAAACCGGCTGTCACCAGCTCTTTTTTAAATTCACGAATATTTCGAGGATTTGTTTCCAGCTCCTGTGCTAAAACACGGGTACTTACCGGGTATTTTGTTCCCCTTGCCCTTAATATCATCAACATGCGAATCGTCAATGCACATCGATTCATAATTCTCACTTCCAAACTGTCTCAATTGTACCATGCCCGCTGTATAAAAAAAAACTCCTAAGAGTTTTTAATTTGATCTTTGTATTTGATCCGCTTTCGAATATCTTCTCCCAACAGCTGATAGATACATGAGCAGATCGGAATAAAGATGATCATTCCCAGAATACCGGCAAGACTGCCGCCTACAGTTACCGCAACGATCACATACATCGGCGGAAGTCCTACACTTCTTCCTACAACATTTGGATAGATGAAATTGCCTTCGACTTGTTGAATACAAATAAACAAGATCAGAAAGTAAATGGCACTCATCGGGTTTTCAACCGCAATAAACAGGGATGCCAAAATAGCACTGACCAAAGCTCCAAACATAGGGACATAAGCACCGATCGCAACGATGATACCGGTAAGCAGTGCATAAGGAATCTGAAAGATCGTACAGCCGATAAAAACCAGTGTTCCCAGAATCAAGCATTCACAGCTGGTTCCGGCAATATAACTTGTAAATGTCTTTTTGACAATCGAGCATACGTGCATCGTCTTATCATAATAGGGATCGGGAATGTAAGCCTTTAATAAAGCTTTTAATTCACGAACAAACGTTTTCTTGTTGAATAATAAGATAAAAGAAAACATGATCGCGATACAGGTACTGGCCACAACGGAAAACGTAGTTGTCAATGCGGAGTAAATCGAATCAAAAATACCGTTGGCACCACCGGAAAAGACCCAACCAAACAATCCAGGCAACATATCCGCCAGCTTATCCATATCACTTAAAGAAGAACGCATATCCAGTAATGGTTCATGAATCGATTCAATTGGTTTTGTGACATCTAAAAGCCAGGCGTAAAAATGATTTAACGCATTTGGCATCTGTTCTACGATGCTTTGAATAGAATCTAACAACTGCGGACTCAATAAAAACACAAAGCCTAATATAATCGAAAAGACAAAAATAATGGCAAGGATATTGGCAATGGCCCTAGGTCCTGTCGTATCTTTGACATGGAACCATAAACCAGCATATTTCATCAATCCATTCGAGACAATATTAAAGATAAAAGCGAGACCTGCCCCAAAAATAAAAGGATAACAGATCGCAATCAGGCGCATCAAAAAATCATAAATCAGACTGGCATTGAATATCAGTAAGATCAAAACAGCTGTAAACAAAATCAGTCGCTTGATCATAGATTCTAAGGTTCTTCCATTTTGTTTCATTCGGTTCACCACCTATGCAGTATTGTACTTCAAAATCTAACGCAACTCAAGAAATCAAGGAATTTCTACTATTTATATGTGCATTGCCTTCAAATGAATGATTTTGATTTGTAATCTTTTACATATCCTTGAAAATCAACTTTATTTTTTTACATTTTCTCTTTACATTAAGCATCCTCTCTACTAGAATAGTTCCATTAGAAATTGAGGTGATCGACCATGGATACAAAGTATATTTTTGTGACCGGCGGTGTTGTTTCCGGATTGGGAAAAGGAATCAGTGCTGCCAGCTTAGGACGACTTTTAAAAGCGCGCGGCTATAAAGTAACAAGCCAGAAGCTGGATCCTTATATCAATGTGGATCCCGGCACGATGTCGCCTTTTCAGCACGGTGAAGTTTTTGTGACCGATGATGGCCTGGAAGCCGATTTGGACTTAGGCCACTATGAACGTTTTATTGATGAAAACCTGCACTCTTATTCCAATCTAACAACCGGAAAAGTTTATTGGAATGTATTAAATAAGGAACGTGACGGAAAATATTTAGGACAGACTGTACAAGTAATTCCGCATATTACCGATGAGATCAAGAATTTTATCATTCAGGCCGGACGACATGCACAAGCGGATTTTGTGATCACAGAGATCGGCGGAACGACCGGTGATATCGAAAGCCAGCCTTTTTTAGAGTCCATTCGACAGGTGGCTTTAGATGTCGGAAGACAAAACTGCATCTTCATTCACGTAACATATATTCCCTATATTTCCGGAAGCAAGGAATATAAATCCAAACCGACACAACATTCTGTGAAGGAACTTCGTTCCTATGGAATTACGCCGGATATCATCATTGCTCGTTGTGATGAAAAGATTCCGCAAAGCGTAACGGATAAAATCTCTTTATTCTGTAATGTGCCTAAAGAATGTGTCATTGAAAATACAACATTAGATTCTTTATATGAAGTTCCGTTAATGTTGGAAGAACAAAATTTAGCCGATATCATCTGTCAAAAGGTCGGTTTAGAAGTTCGTCAACCCGATTTGGAAGACTGGAGAGCCATGGTACAAACCATTAAAGAAGCCAAAGAACCGGTTCGTATTGCCCTAGTCGGAAAATATGTTGCGTTGCACGATGCTTATTTAAGCGTCAGCGAAGCTTTATATCATGCCGGCTTTAAATGTGGTGCCGATGTAAAGATCAAATGGATCGATTCTGAAAAGATTGAAGACCAAAATCTCGATGAAGTCTTTAAAGATATCGATGGTATTATCTTACCTGGTGGTTTTGGGGATCGCGGCATAGAAGGAATGATCGATGTAGCGTGGTATGCCTATCAAAACAACATTCCATATTTAGGTATTTGTCTGGGTATGCAGATCATGGCCATCGCCTTTGCCCGTCATGTTTTAGGTTTGAGCGATGCCAATTCTTACGAGTTTGATCCTCTAAGCAAAAATACGATCATTGATTTTATGGAAGATCAGAACAGTGAGATGCGAAAAGGAGGTACGATGCGCTTAGGAAGCTATCCTTGTGCCGTTCGTTCGGACAGTCTGTTAAACCGCTTGTACAAACAGGAAATGATCGACGAAAGACATCGTCATCGTTTCGAATTCAATAACTATTATCGCAGTGACTTTGAACAAAACGGAATGTTGATTTCCGGTACCAGTCCGGATAAGCAGCTCGTGGAAGCAATTGAATCTATTAAGCATCCGTTTTATATCGGTGTACAATTCCATCCGGAATTTAAATCCCGCCCAAACCGGGCCCATCCGCTCTTTGTAGGCTTGATCGAAGCCAGTCTGAAAAACCGAAATGATGAAAAGAGTTTTATTCATTGTGAATAATTGGTAAAATAACAGTAACGTAATGGAGGAATTTGTATGAAGATTGTTGACGAATTTTTTGGATGTGATGTATTCGGGCCTGCTGCGATGCAACGCTATTTACCACATGCGATCTATAAACAGATGATCGATGTCATGGAGCATGGAAAAGAGCTCCCTAAAGAAATTGCCGATACCGTTGCCAATGCCATGAAAGACTGGGCCATGGACAAGGGCGCAACGCACTATACACACTGGTTTCAACCAATGACCGGCATCACGGCCGAAAAACACGATGCCTTTATCAATCCGACCGGTCCTAATTCTGTAATCAGCGATTTTCGCGGAAAAGAATTAATCAAAGGAGAGCCGGATGCCTCCAGTTTTCCCAGCGGTGGATTACGCGCCACATTTGAAGCACGTGGCTATACCGCATGGGATCCGACAAGCTTTGCCTTTGTCAAAGAAAAGACCTTATATATACCAACTTTGTTTTGCAGCTATGATGGCTCTTCGCTGGATAAGAAGACTCCGCTTTTACGAAGCATTGATGCCTTAGATAAAGCAGCGGTTCGCCTTTTAAATCTGATGGGCTATCATACCAAAAAGATCACGATCACCGTTGGGCCGGAACAAGAATATTTTCTGATCGATGAAAATCTCTTTAAACAACGCCTGGATTTGATGGTTACCGGACGTACTTTATTTGGTGCACCACCGGTCAAGGGACAAGAACTAGACGATCACTACTTCGGTAATATTGACGAAAGAGTCAAAGCGTATATGGAAGAAGTTGATCAGGAGCTTTGGAAGCTGGGTGTCTTTGCGAAGACTGAACATAAAGAGGTGGCTCCCTGCCAGTTTGAGTTAGCACCGGTTTTCAGCTCCGTAAACAGCGCCAACGATCAAAACCAGATCACAATGGATGTTTTAAAGCGGGTAGCTCGCCATCATGGATTCGTCTGTCTGCTTCATGAAAAACCATTTGAAGGTGTCAACGGTTCCGGTAAACACAATAACTGGTCCTTTAGTACCGACAGCCATGAAAATCTTTTAGAACCCGGTGATGATCCAAAAGACAACATTCGTTTCTTGACGATTCTTGCGGCTATCATCAAAGGAGTTGACGAATACCAGGATTTGCTTAGACTTTCCGTTGCCAGTGCCGGAAACGATCATCGACTGGGAGCCAATGAGGCACCACCGGCCATCATCTCCATTTATCTGGGCGATGAATTGACCGCTATCCTGGAAGCAATTGAACAAGGAAAAGAATATGTGGAGAACACCAATCGTAAATTGGAGTTAGGTGTTAGTGCCTTACCGCCGATTTCCAAGGATTCCACCGACCGCAACCGTACTTCTCCGTTTGCGTTTACCGGAACCAAATTTGAGTTCCGTATGTTGGGATCAGCCTTGAACATCTCCTGTCCCAATACGATTTTAAATACGATCGTAGCCGAAGAATTAACACAGTTTGCCGATGAACTGGAAAACTATGCACCGGAACAAAGAACCGAGCATGTGATTTCCATGATTCAAAAAACGCTCAAAGAACATAAACGAATTCTTTTCTCCGGAAATGGATATAGCGAAGAATGGCGTCAGGAAGCCAAAAAACGAGGCTTGCAGGAATTAAAGACAACGGCAGATGCTCTGCCGCATTATACGGCTCCTAAAAATCTGGCGATGTTTGAAAAACATAAAGTATATTCAGCCAATGAACTCCATGCCCGCGAAAACATTCTTCTGGAAAATTACTATCAAGTCGTTTTGATTGAGGCAAGAACGATGGCTTATATGTTGCGAAAACTAATCTTACCGGCTGTATTTGAATACGAAGCAAAGCTGGCAACGATCATACAAACAAAAAAAGCCAGTGGTATCAATTCTCCACTGGAAGAAAAGATTCTTTTCAACATCAATGAACCATTGGAATTTGTATCCAATCATCTGGAAACTTTAGAAAACTTGATTGAAAAAGTGCCGGCCAGTGAAAAAGAAAAAGCACAATATGCAGCGGATGAATTGTTGCCACTTATGGAAGCCATACGAACACTGACGGATTCCATCGAACAAAACATTCCTAAAGATTTCTGGCCATTACCAGATTACAACGATCTTCTTTTCAAATCTGTACAGTAAAGGGTTGCCACAACGGCAACCCTCTTTTTTTTAAATTTGTAAGATCATCGATGAATTAGGTTCTAAGTAAAGTACCCCATTTATATCCACCTGACTTTGGGTAAGCAAATTATTCGCCTGCCCCCGATAATCAATTGGTACTTCTACATTGTCCGGATTCATATTGATGCAAATCCAAAGTGTTTCTTTTTCACTTTTCATTTGATAAATACAGGCTGTATTCGTCAGATAAATCTGTTGATAATCGCATTGATGAAGTGCATCGTGTTCATGCTTGATCGAAATCAGCTTCTGTATATGATCCGTTAATGCATTCCATTCTAAATGCGAAATCTCCGGTCTTAATTCGGTATCGTTCCAATTTTTCTTTCCTTCGATACCCCATTCACTTCCATAATATAAACACGGTATGCCCGGCATCGTAAACAACATCGTATAGATCAATGACAGATGTTCTTTATGAACAAGCTGAGATGCGATGCGCTCTACATCATGATTATCCACAAAGCTCAATAAGTGCTTACCTCGATACAAGCACCAGTTATCTTTACCAAATTGACGATGAAGTGAATGAAGGATCTCAAATAAGTTGGCACTGTTAAAGCTGGAGTATAATCCTTTATAACATTCATAGTTAGTGCAACTATCCAACATTTCCGCATTGACCCATTGATTGTAATCACCATGTAAGGTTTCTCCCAGCAGGAAAAAGGAAGGATCTATTTCCTTACAAGTCCTGTGCAGTGTTTTTAAGAATTCTCGATCCAGACAATAAGCTACATCTAAGCGTAAGCCATCAATTTGAAACTCGTTTCTCCAAAAGGAAATCACATCCAGCAGATATTGTACAACTTCATAATTTTGAAGATTCAATTTCACCAGGTTATTATTCCCTTCCCAATTTTGATAGTTTAAATGATCATCGTAATTATTATTCTCCCAGAAATTAATATAAAACCAATCTTTATAGGAAGAGTTTTCACGATTCATCAAAACATCCTGAAACGCAAAAAAGCCTCTGCCTACATGATTAAATACACCATCCAGAACAACACGAATCCCATTTTCATGTAATAGCCTGCATATAGATGTGAAATCTTCATTCGTTCCCAATCGACTATCCAATTTTTTATAATCGATCGTATCATAACCGTGTGTATGACTTTCAAACACAGGATTAAACAAGATACAATCTACACCCAGCTTCTTTAAATGCGGTATCCAGTCTTTCATACGTAAAATTCGGCTTTCCGATTGAAAGTCATTTTCAAAAGGACAGCCAAAAGCTCCTAACGGATAGATTTGATAAAATACACTTCTATCGCTCCACATATTCTCTCTCCTATTTCTGCAGCAGTATTCTTAAATACGAAACAGCCGTCTCCTTATCAATTCTTTGTTCCTTTAAAAAACTATGCTCTAACACCAAAAGAATCGTGTTGCAATAATGCTCTGCCCATAATCGATTGGGCAGCCCATTATGACCTGAAAAATCAATCGTATCCATAATTTCCAAAATCTGTACTTTCACATACTGTTTAAAGCTTGTATAAAGTTCTCCTTCCAGAGAATTATGTACCAGTATGCGAAACAGTCGTTCCTGCCGCTGTTCAAAAAAATCATAAATACGACCAAATACTTCATATATTCGATGATCCGTTTCCAAATCTTTAAAATCATACAAGCGAACCTTTGATTTTAAAATATCCCAACAATACTCCAAGAGATCGTATTTATCTTCAAAATAATTATAAAAGGTAGCTCTGGGATAATTGCTTAAAGAACAAAGCTCAGAAACCATAATCGTTTCAAAGCTTTTTGTTTCCAATAGATCAAACATCGTACTTGAAAAAGCATCCAATGTACGCATTGTGAATCGATTTCTTTTTTCTAAATTGTAGCGCATAATAT
>NZ_JAXKBY010000018.1:0-4361 GCF_036552745.1 Faecalicoccus sp. | reverse complement strand
GGACTGCAGGATCTGTTCTTTATTCATTTGTCTAAGATCGGACGTATCACAATCCAATAATCGTTTCATGACTCCTCCTAAAAAAGAATGAAAGGGTTTCCCCTTTCATTCTTTAGTGAAAGCAAACCTCATTTTTCAGTTTACTTGTATCTTCTTTTTGAACTAAAGCTTTGGTCAACTGACACATGTTACGCAAAGCATCGTTCAGGCCAATTCCACCTTTTTTCGGTGTTTTTACGATCAGCACCTTATCTTTAAAGGCTTCAATCGTATCTTCGTTTTCTTCCGACATCGCCGCAATCGCAGGAACCGGCGTATTCTCATTGATATTTAAGGCAACATGCGCTGCCATATCCGCATAATCGGCGTAATTGAAACATGGTCCGCACATCACGGCATCGGGTCTTAATTTGTTGATCATAGCCGTCAGTTTGCGTGTTACTTCTTCCGGATTTTCTTTATACGTTCCATTTCCACAATACAAACAGGCAACTACCTTGGCCCCGATTTCTTTTAAATATGTTTCCATCATTACAGCCGGTCCGACCGCTTCCTTTGTGGCAGCTAAAGGGACCATCTTATCATCTTTGGTTCCTGCTCCTGCCTGAATTTGGTCATAGATCATAATTACTTTTAACATACATCGAACTCCTAGAGATCATCAAAAGAAAGGTCATCGAGATTGATGTCATCTTCCTCTTCTTCGGCTTGTGCAGCCGCTGCTTCATCAGCCAGATATTGTTTATCCATCGATTTGATAAATGGCATGTAGATAAATACACCGACAATCAACATTACAACCTGGAACACGGCACCTACCCAGTTGGTTGCCAATAATCCAGAGAAGAAGATCGGCATGGTCCATGGAATGTTGATACCGTTACATGGCGGGAACAATCCTACTGCCATAGCCGCATAGGATACGACGATATTGATCGTTGGTACTAGTACAAACGGAATGATGATCGATGGGTTCAATACGATCGGCAAACCGAATACGATTGGTTCGTTGATTCCAAAGAAACCTGGAATCAAGGCCAGTTTACCTAACTCTGTGATTCGTTTAGATTTACAGAACAACAACATGGCAATCAACAAAGATAACGTGGAACCACATCCTCCCCATGTCGCAAATAAATCTTGGAACTGCTGAGAGATGATGTGTGCCCCATTGGCTACGGTATATCCCTGTACACCCACTTCACGATACAGATTCAAGTTTTCCAAAGCCAGTGTCTGTAAGATTGGGTTGAATACAGCCCCAACAACAGAACCACCGTTGACACCAAAGAACCAGAATAAGTGTAAGAAGATATAGGCAATGACCATAGCACCTAATGTATCCCCTAATCCTAATAACGGTGTCTGTAAGAAAGTAAAGATAAATGTAAAGGCATCAGTACCACAGGCAACAAAGATCGTATTGATCACAAAGAACAAAGTCATAACGATTCCGGCAGGAATCAAAGCCGCAAAGGACTGTACAACAGTTGGTGGAACACCGGCAGGCATCTTGATGACCCAGCCTTTTTTCTCAACCCAGGCATATACATGCACGCTGACAAGTGCACAGATGATACCCATGAAGATCCCTTTTGCACCTAACCAGCCTAAATCAACACCGGTTACAGTGGCCTTGGCACCTTCTACAACTTCCATGGCAGCACCATTGGCATCAAACATAGCGCTGATGCTTCCGGTAATGGAATATGGCATCAAAATGAACCAGGCCATCAAACTTACGGCAGCACCGAAAATCCCACTTGTCTTAAGCTGTTTAGCAAAAGAATAACCAATACCCATCGTGGCAAAGATCGCCATGATCGTAAATGTCGCATCGGACTGTTTTGACAATAAAGAAGCCAGATTCGATGAACCGATCTGCACATTGGCAATAAAGTCTGCCCATGCCTGAATCGGGAAGTTTGCCAACAACAAGAAAATAGAACCAACGATCAATAACGGTGTCGAAACCAAGAAACCGTCACGTATTGCAATCAAATACTTATTACGCCCGATGGCTTCCGCCATAGGCATCAGTACTTTCTCAAGTTTATCCATCATATTATCATTTCTCCTAAATCTCTTTTAAAACTTTATTTTTTAGCTTGTTTCATCAGTTTGATTGCGGATTTCAAGACCTTTTCTCCGGCCATCATACCGTAATCACCAGCATCGATCACGGCAATCGGAATACCGGAGTCCCCAAACTGAGCAACCGTTTCCTGATACATGTATTTGACTTGCGGGCCTAATAAAATACAGTCAGGACGGTCATCGGCAATGATTTCAGCCAGTTTGTTGTGAGGGTGTGCCTGCACAACCAGTGGTAGATTATGTGCATCTGCCGATTCCTGCATTTTGCTGGCAAGCATGCTGGTGGACATTCCTGCGCTGCAAAACAAATAGATCTTTTTCATACAACGTCCTCCTTTTTCAATCTAAGTATAAAACCAGATCTTTTCCTTTTGTTACCTTTGGATTTCCTAAATCTAGGAAAGGGATTATTTTATTTTTTCTTCAATCGCCTGTATTCTTTTATAGTTTTCAATCAGTTCCAAAGCCATGACCTTGATGGTTTCTGCACTCATCAGCTGATCTTCGGCATGCATCAAAAGCATCGTTACCGTTACCGAATTCCCGGCAGCTTCCTGCTGGATCAATCCGGCATGAGCTCCATGTCCTTGTACAAAGGCTTGATCTCCCTCTTCGATCTTGGCGTTTGCCTGATCAAAGTTTCCTTTTTTTGCTTCCTGAACTGCTTCAATGAAGGCACTTTTGGCCATGCCTACACTGGAAATCAGTTGAAAACACGCAAGTTCTAAATTTTCCATTTCGATTCTCTCCTTTACTTCTTCACCGGCTCTTGCCAAAGAACAACCTTTGTCTTAGCCAGATAATCATGCAGCAGACGATGACTTTTATACACCATGGCCAATGCCGCACTGAAGATTCCTACAATCAATCCCTGATACATCAAAATGCCGGTAAAATTCAATCCGGACATCATGCTGACCAGAGTATGCCAGATATCACTGACATTGTAGAAGACCCCTTCCAGTATCATGATACCGATCACCTGTCGCACCAACAAGGTCTTCAGGCTGACATCTTTTTCATCCAAAGATACAATTTTGATTCCTACTGCTCTTTTACCCAGGGTTTGTCCCGGAAAGATCTTCCAGGGAATCACCACATAGTAAAACAGCGAAAATAGAATCCCTATACAACCTGCCAGATAAGCCTGAGAGGTAGATAGCCTGTCTTGAATCAGCCAAAGGCTGACACGGCTCATCCCTTCCATATCATGGGTTTGGAACAGCCATAATAAACAGATCGGAAACATCATGAACAATGCTCCTAAAAACCAGTCGATCAAATACGCAAAAAATCGCTTTCCGGTATCTACATTACTGGGACTGTCATCAAATAACGTTTTTAATCGTACATAAAGACTCATTTCAATCCTCCAATATTCTCTCTAAAAATTCTTCCCGGCTTTTCGCCTGTAACAGTCTGGACATCTTCACAGAATCGCTGACAACACTGCTCAGCCAGTCAAAAAAGACACGAAGCAGTTTGCGATCGACATCACGAATCGCCAATAAGATCACCAGACGAACCGAATACTCTCCCCAGTTCATCGGTGTTTTTAAGATTGCCACCGAAATACATGACTTCTTGGCTTCCATGTTTAACGCATGAGGAAGCGCAAAACCATAACTGAAAGAAGTAGAAGAGATATTTTCTCTTTCCATCACACTATTCTCAAAACTTTGATCGATATAATGATCTTTTTCCATAGCCGTGCACATATGATGAATCATATGCTGCGGACTATCGATCTGCAGATCCGGATAGAAATAATCCGGTTTGATCAGATCCAGTATCAAATTCTCAAACTGTTTCTTTCCCTTTTGTTTATCCAACTGATTCAACGCCTGAAAGATATGACTTTCATCTTCATGATCGATTAACGGTGAAATCTGTACCGTTAAAATATCCAAGTTATGTTTTAAGGGTAAGGTCGTCAAGATCAGATCCGGAGAAAGCTTTTCGACCTGTTTTTGTTCAAACATGCTTACACAGTCGATAATCTCCATTCGCTCGGAAAACCCGGTTTCCACCTTACGGGCACAAAACTCGCTCAATGCCATGTCATCGGGGAAGATCATCAAAACTTTATACTTATTATAGGAACGGCTCTTTTCATAGGCACTTCCCAGATGAAGTGCCAAGAACCCGATCTCATTTTCTCCGATCTCTGAACCAATCTGGTCGCTTAAAGCCCTTCCGGCCTGTATCCCCAGTTCAAAGACAAGCGGATAGCGACGTTTTACTTCTTTTAAATAGACATTTTC